>JAJYZK010000335.1 GCA_021799945.1 Acidobacteriota bacterium | reverse complement strand
ACCACCGAGGAAGAGGGCGTGATGGGATACCAGGTCACCACCGTGACCCCGGCGAACATGGCGCCCAGCGCTGCGGCGGAGTTTCCGTCGATGATGATCTTGCCCTGGGTGGCCTGCATCGGCTCCAGCACGAAGGGGTCGCGTTTGGTCAGAGACGTTGCGGCGAAATCGTATCCCGCCTTCACCGCCTGCCAGTTCAAGTCGGCCGCCTTCTGCTTTTTGGCGAATTGCCGCCGCACGGCCTTCTCCACCTGCCCCAGATCCATCTCCAGCAGTTGCGCCACCACCCCCACGTACACCATATTCTTGACCAGCTTGCGCAGCTTGGCCTCAGGGCAGACTGCGGCGGTCAACTTGTCGAATGGAACCGGATAGCAGACCACGTCATCGCGGAGCTGTTGGAGGTTCTGGGGTTCGTCGTAGATTGCCGCAGCCCCGGCGGGCAGAGCGAGGATGTCCTCCCGCGCGGTCTCGGCGTTCATCGCGACCAGAAGTTCAATCTCCTCCTTGCGGGCGACGTACCCCTGTTTGCAGGCGCGGATCGTATACCAGGTGGGCAGGCCCGCAATGTTGGAGGGAAAGAGATTCTTGCCGCTGACCGGGATGCCCATGCCGAAAATGCTCTTCAGCAGGACGCTGTTGGCCGATTGGGAACCGGAGCCATTGACGGTGGCTACCTGGATGCTGATGTCGTTCGCGATGCGCCGAAGCGCGGGATCTCTCGGGGGGACTGAGCTCGCTGACTTGCTGGCAGCGCCAGGCTCGCCCAAGGCAACCTCTCCTGCTGTCGCCATGTGGCCGAATTCCTTCCTTCGAAAAAGTAGGCCGACATCCAGAGATCGAGGCGGAAGCGCGTCAGACGTGAAGACTGCAAAATCTCCAAGCGGCCCGTGACACCTCTTGAATTATAAGTCAGCGCCGCGGAGGGCGCCGGCGCGCCGGGCGCGGCGACGGGGACGGATATGGCTGGTCAACAGGCGCGGACAGGCAACCAAGGGCCGTAAGCATGGACAAAAGATGGACCACGCGGTTCGCTCGAGGGGCAAACGAGCGCCTCAGTTGCGAATATCGCCGAGCAGAGCCTCCACCCGTCCCTGCCGCTCGGCGGTGAGGGGCAGCAGCGGCAGGCGGGCGCGTCCGCCATAGTAGCCGTTCACATCCAATGCGTGCTTCACCCCGGGAATGCCCATCTGCGCGCAGATCTCCAGTCCCGCCTGCCGAATCCTGCCTTGCTTTTCCCGGGCCAGCGGCGGGTCGCCATCCTTCCAGGCGGTATAGACCTCGCAGGCGGCCTGCGGGGCGAAGGCCGCCAGGGCCAGGATGCCTCCGACCGCGCCGGCATCCAGCGAATCATGCAGCGTCTGCGCGGAGCCGCTGAGAAGCTGGAAGCCGACCTCCCGCGTCCGCGTCTTCAACGCCGGCTTCGGCAGCGTGGCCGCAACCGCCGTTCCCGCCACGCCAAGCTCGCCGGCTGAAACGAAGTTCGCCGGAGCCCCGGCCTCCGCGCCGGCGCCTTTGGAGTCCGCCGAGGTCATTCTGGCGGTGACGGCCTGAAAAATGGAGGTGACCTGCACGGTGCGCCGGGGCGCACTCCGCACCGCGTCCGCAATCGCGGCAATGCGCTCCACTTTTCCGCTGGAATCCTTCATGCCTGCGATGTTCGGATGCGAAGCCAGCTCCGCGACCACCTCCAGCGGCAATTCGTACGCGGTGCAGGAAGGAATGCTGTAGAGCACCACGGGAATCGGCGAGCGGTCCGCCACCGCCTGGTAGTAGGTGAGCATCTCGCGCTTCTGCATCTGCGTGCGGTAGTAATGCGGGGTGCGGACGAGCGCCGCGTCATATTCCAGTTGCGCCGCATATTCCGCCAGGCGGATTGTTTCGATGGCGCTTTCCCGTCCCACTCCGGCAATCAGCACCTTGTCCGGCGCCGCGGCCCTGCGGGCCACCCTCAGGGCCTCCCGCGACTCCTCGTCGCTCAGCATCACCGCCTCGCCGGTCGAGCCCAGAAGAACCATTCCACCGAGCCGGGTGCGGGAGTACCGGTCCACATTGTGCTCGAGTTTGTTCCAGTAGGGACGGCCGTCCGGATAAAAACAGGTGGTGACGGCGGCGAATATCCCTTCAAGCAGCATGGAAACCATTCTAGTCAACATGGAGTGACCGGTTCCAGTGCGCTGGTCGTGGGTTAGGCTGTGGTTCGATGAGGAACACAGTCCAGAGCCACAAGCGGAGAGGAACCGGTCACCCCATGTTGACTAGACTTCGCCGGCCCCGTCTACTCGACAAATCCCGGATTGCGCCTCCGGATTGCGCCGGGCGAAGGGGTGACGCCTACTCCGCCGCCCGCAGCACGGTCGTTGGCGCATTCAGAATCTTGACCACTTCGGCCCTCACGTCGTCATAGGAGGGTTTGCCGCTAAAATTGCGGTACAGGGTATGGTTTCCCTCCCCGTAGCCCTCCAGCGAATATTCCCGCTGCCCGACGGCGGCAAGCTGATGATGGGTGGCGATCCAGGAGGGCTGGCTCAGATCGTCCGATTCAAGCGCGATGGACCAGACCTGCCGCCCGCTCTGGTCGTACACCTGAAACCGATAGGCGAAGTTCTCCTCGCCCTGCGGTAGAAAATATTCGATCGCCCGTACGCGGTAATTTCTTACCGGAAAATACTCCACCATGAAGCTGGTCGACTGCGCCGCCTCCGGATGCGCTCCATCGAAGTGGAACTGGCGGACTATGGCGCGCTGGCGTTCCCGCTCCTGCACATTTCCCATCCCCGCGTATGCGGCCAGCAGGGTGAGGTGAATAGTCCAGTCGCCGGGGTCGAGCTGCTCGGCCTTCAGCGCATATTGCAGGGCCAGATCCGGCTGCATCGACTCGATCGCCTCGCCGGCCGCCAGCAGATTCAGGTGGGCGTTGCCGGGGGCGGAAGCAACCACCTGCCGCATCAGATCGAAGGCTTCGGCGTCGCGGTTGTGGTCCGCTTCCGACATGGCGGCGGCGATCTTCGCCTGCACTTCGGGGCTTAATGCGGAAGAGTCTCCGGGCGCGCAGAACGCGTGATATGGATATATAAGTACTGCCAATACACATATATACGACTTAAACAGAATGCTTGACTTCAACATCGCAACTCGCTTCTGCGGCAGTGATTTGCCCAATCTTTAGTAACTTTCTCGGGTCATGACGTTGGTAATATAGATCCTTTCCGATTGCTTCGCGCAATTATTTTGGGTGGAAAAAAGCGCCTTAAATTTTAGGATGTCGATTTTTCCTCTGCGGGACGTCCGCAATCCCGGCTCTTGCTCGGCTGTAGACCGGAATCGGGCCCGGTTCGGGCCGGCTGCGGGCGGAAGATGCGAGCGCCTGCGAGGGGTTCCGAGATGGGTCCAGGGATGGATCTGCGCCACCGGCGGGATGGGGGGCTGGCCGACGCGAGCGGGCAACCGCAGACCAATCGCAGACCGACAGCAAATCGGTGGCCAGCCAGGGAGCAGGCCGCGGACCGAACCCCGCCGGCGAAGGATTACCGGGAAGCCAGGGATGCCTCGTGCAGCTCCTGCAGGGCGTTGATCGTGATGCGTCTGCGCTGGATGGCGGCAATCCCTTCGGCGGCGGCCCGCGCGGCGGCGATGGTGGTGATGGTGGGGACTCGCTGCAGCACCGCGGCTCGCCGGATCGCTTTTTCGTCAAAAAAGGTGTCCTGCCCCTGCGGGGTGTTCACGATCAGGTGAATGCCTTCCCCTTTGATCAGATCGACCACATTGGGTCGCCCTTCCTTGACCTTGTAGACCCGCTCCACAACCATCCCTGCCCTTTCCAGCGCGTCGGCTGTACCCTGGGTGGCCACCAGCCTGAATCCCAGGTCCACATACTGCCGCGC
>JAJYZK010000334.1 GCA_021799945.1 Acidobacteriota bacterium | reverse complement strand
ACCTGAGCTCCCTGTTTCCGCCCACTTACCGGAACCGGCCCAACGGCAACCGGATCGATCTGATGCAGATGCTTGCCGCCATGAAGCCGGCCTTTTTGCGTCTTCCCGGAGGAAATTATCTGGAGGGGAACACCATTGCGGAGCGCTTCAACTGGAAAGAGACGATTGGCCCGCTGGTGGACCGCCCCACCCACAACAGCCCCTGGGGATACCGATCTTCGGACGGGATGGGCCTGCTGGAGTTTCTGAACTGGTGCGAGGATCTGCACATGCAGCCCGTCCTGGCGGTTTACGCCGGCTACTCCTTGCAGGGAGAACATGTGGCGCCGGGCCCCGATCTCGCTCCTTATGTCCAGGACGCGCTCGACGAGATTGAGTATGTCACGGGGGGCGCGGATACCCGGTGGGGCGCCGAGCGCGCCAGGGACGGCCACCCGGCGCCCTTCCCCCTGACCTATGTGGAAATCGGAAACGAAGACGAGTTCGACCGGTCTCATAGCTACGACGGCCGCTTCGCCCAGTTCTACGACGCGATCAAGAAGAAGTATCCGCAGCTTCAGCTCATCGCGACCACGTCAGTGACCTCCCGGAAGCCCGACGTGGTCGACGACCACTTCTACCGGCGCGCGGAACAGTTCTTCGAAGATGTGCATCACTACGACGGGACCGACCGCAACGGACCCAAGATTTTCGTAGGAGAATGGGCGACCCGCGAAGGTGCGCCGACGCCGAATTTCGGAGCGGCTCTCGGAGACGCGGCCTGGATGACCGGGCTGGTGCGGAACAGCGACATCGTCGTCATGGCCAGTTACGCTCCGCTCTTTACCAATGTGAATCCCGGTGGACTGCAATGGGAGTCGGACCTGATCGGGTACAACGCCGCGTCCAGCTACGGCTCTCCCAGCTACTACGCTCAGGTCATGTTCAGCAACCATCACGGAGACGAAGTGATCGCCTCGCAGAGTTCCGGAGGAGGGCCCCGCTTCTTTTATTCCGCCACCCGGGATTCCGCCCGGCATCTCATCTATCTCACTCTGGTCAACGCGGATTCCATCCCGCAGCCGCTGCGCATCCGGCTTTCCGGCGTTTCGGCTGTGAGCGGAACGGCCAGGCTGATCGCCCTGCATGCGGAGAGCCGGGAAGAAACCAACAGCATCGACCGTCCCACGCAGATCGTGCCGGTGGAGAGCGCCATTTCCGGCGTCAGCGCGGACTTCCGGCGCACAATGCCGGCCTTCTCCATTCAGATTCTCGAGCTCCGCGAGCGCTAACCGCCGGCGGCGGCCAAGCGGCCACGCCCGTGGCAATGCGAACAGTCGTCACGCCGGCGCGGGGCGCAGCGGGGGCCTATTCCGGCAGCAGCTTCCGCACGAAGGGGAATCGGCGCCCCAGATCGGGAAGGAACTCCATCAGCAGATTGAGACCGGCATTGGTCGCAACCGATGTCCCGAAGGTCTCGAAGACCACTCGTGAGTTCCGGCTGCGCGGGGGATAATAAGTCAGAACCAGAAGGGCCGAAGTGGCGCGGCCGAGGATGCCGGAATAATTGAATTCGCGAGCGCCCTCGTCGCTGTGACGGAAGAGCGCTTGCTCCGCGGAGTCCACCGCCCGGGTTGCAATGCCGCCATCGACAATGCGCTCGTAGCGCGGATCCTGGTGGAAGAGAGCGGCGTAGACTCCGTCGCTGAGAAACCGCGTGCTGATCGACCGCAATTGGGCGGCGCCGAACTGAACGGAAAAGGCGCCCGCGCCTTTTCCATATTTCGGGTCGGTGCCGCGTAGCTGCTCGTAGCTGGCGTCATACAGAGGTGGAACGATCCAGTTGACGGGTCTCGCCGCCATGCGCAGCGTGAAAATAAGCTTGTCCCCGGCCGAAAGCGGCGCGGGCCATAGCCCAGGCCCGCCTGCCGGCAGCGGTTCGATGATCTGTGCGTATTTGCTTCTTTTTTTCGGGGCCGGCCCTTCCGGCGCCACGGAGGTCCCCTGAGGATCCGGACCCGGTTCAAAGTTCGCATTCACGCCGGGTAGTACAGGAACGGGCGCGTCTACCAGCTCCGCGGCATTGTCGGGGGAGGGGATGGGAGTGGGCGCGGTCTGCGCGATTCCCCCTTGGAGGCCGGAACAAAGGAAGAAAGCCAGCAGCGAGAGACGGAGGGTCAACCTTTGCATTTTCAACAACGGGCTTCCCGGTTCGGAGAATGCGTACGCCGTAAGGCCAAATCGGGCCTTTGGGGCGGCCTTTCCGGTCCGAGGTAGGATGCTCCGCTTACAGGGTACGTCAGTTTACCGGCGTGATGCCTCCGGCGGAGAAACAAAAGCCCCCCTGTTGACCCGCGACCCAGGCGCCGAGCACGATGAAGGTGCAGCGAGGGCCCAATGGCGGATGAATCGGGCGGCGGGTCTTCCGGCCGCTTTGAAAGCTTCGGCAAGCTCGTCGATGAGAAGCTCGGCGGCGCAATCCCCAGGGTGGAAGCGGAGCTGAAAAGGATCATCGCCTACCTCAACGACGAAGTGGTTCCGCAGGTGCGGCACGAGTCGTCTCAGGCCATCCGGGTGGCCGCGGAACAGCTTCGCAACCTGGCTAATCGCTTGGATGCCGACTCCGGAAAGCGGTAGCGTGGCCCGGGCCCTGAAAGACGTGCGGACATCGGCTGCCGCCCTGGCGCTTGCGGCGCTGGTTCTATGCTCCGGCTGCCGTCACCGGGTTTCGAACGCGTCCGCCGCGCCCACCGCGCCGAGCCTTCCCCCCGCGCCCATTCCTCCGGCCGCTCGCGAAACTCCCCGCGAAACTCCCATGGAGCCGGCCTCCAGCTCGTTGGCCGACACTCCATCGGATGCCGAGTTTGTCCGGACTCATTCTCCGATCTACACGGAAGTGGGACTGGCAAGCTGGTACGGACCTCCTTATAACCATCGGCGGGGAGCCAACGGCCAAATCTACGACGAAAATGCCTTGACGGCGGCTCATCGCACGCTGCCACTTAACTCGCTGGTGCGGGTCACGAACCTCAAAACGGGACAATCTGCAATCGTAAGGATTACCGATCGAGGACCCTTTGTTCCCGGCCGGATGCTGGATCTCTCGCTGGCCACCGCCAAGGCTGTCGGAGTTTGGCGGGCCGGAGTGGCCAAGGTTCGCATGGACGTCTATGGCGCGCCGGGTGAGACCGCCGCCGCCGGCCGCTGGTGCGTGCAGATTGGACCGTTTCGCGGCCAACGGTCCGCTGTGGCCCTGCGCAATTCCCTCGCCCGCAAATACCCGAATGCCCGGGTGCTTGAGTTTGCCGGTCCAACCGGCCATTGGGTCCGCATCTTTCCCGCAAGCGACGACCGGAGCCAGGCGGCTGCGCTGGCCGAGCAGGTACAGCCGCGGGAGGGCAAGGCTTACCTGGTGCGGCTCGACTGAAGGCCCCCAGGTCGAAGCAATTCGGGTCGAAGCAATTCAGATATAAAAGTCCTTGCGCCGCAACGCCGCGCAGGTGGTCCCGGAGCGCGGCCGGACGCCCGCAAACTCCCAGGCGGCGCCGGAGACAGGGGATTCCGTGAAGCGACGTGCAGAGTTACGGCGAGCAAGCGCTTGGCTGTCCGCCTGTCAGAATCGAGAAACTCCCGGCGCGGCGCCGGCGGCCTTCCCATGGAAATGGAGCCGGCGCTCCGGCGCCCGGGGTCCAGGGTTGCCGCGGACCCCGGCCGGTTCGGGCCGCCTCGCATCGCTGGCTTGCTATGCTCCCCGCGTTCTTCCTCCGCTTTTTTTGATGTCCGCGGCTGCGCTCCTCCACGCGCAGGGCCCCGCCGCCGGCGACGCTGGGAGCGGCTGCGGCGCCGTCTATACGCTTTCGCCGGAAATGCTCCGCCGCGCGCACGCGCTCTATCTCTGTCGCACCGG
>JAJYZK010000333.1 GCA_021799945.1 Acidobacteriota bacterium | reverse complement strand
GCCTGTTCTTCTATGTATTCCTTGGGGAGCCCGGCCACGCTCTCATTCTCCGGCCTGCCCAGTCCATTGGGAAGATGGCAGTATCCGCAGGCGAAGGGGGCGGGTCGTCTCCCTTGAGAAACGATGGCGGGCATCCGCGGATGGGAATCGGGGAACCAGTCCGGCACGGCGAACAGGTTCCGGATCTGCGCCGGCGTGTAGGCCGCCGCGCTGCCGGGAATATGTTCCGGGATGTTGTCCGCGGCTGCGGGCACATGTTTTGCGCCTGGAGCCTCCACGGGATAGGCCCACAGCGGTAGTTTCGCGGGGATAGCGGCGGGGCTGGCCGATTGCGCCCGCGCCGATGGCCACAGGGCCAGGGCCGTCAGGCCCACAAGGAAGGCGCACCAGAGAATAACTGAAACTTGCAACTTCGACCCGCGCTGCACACCCTTTGGCATGTCTGGCCCTCCTCCGCCGACACTCGGCGATCACACTTGGCGATCATGGTTTTCAAGTCCGCATCTGCATACGCCGCGTCCGCATTTCCGGGATGGGTCCGGCGGCGGCGCTTCCAGGCGAGGCGGAGACGCGAGGCATCCGTCGCCCCGAGGGCCGGCAGACAACTTCACCCGCCCGAAGAGCAGGCGCCTTGATATACGCCCTCGGATTTCATGTCGCCCGAGACGGTCATCGGAGATTGTCCGGGAAGGGTGGTCGTTGTGGTGGTGTGGCCGGTAGCTTTGAATGAAGTTCCATCGGCCGAGAAGATCTCCTGCACATCCGCGACCATCTTCCACTGCGCCGGTCCGGCGCCGCCCTGGCAGGTAAGCTGGACGCGCACTCCGCCGGGCGCGGAGCTGACCGCCGGCGGACTGCACTGCTGATTGGGGCGCTGCTGGTTGTACAGGTCCGAGGTTTGCCGGGCGCAGACCCGCTGCCGGGAGGTCACCGGATGCCCAACGGACGGGGTGACGGTGGAGTCGATCCGCCATTCGCCCGGCTTGAAATGAAAGTCTGCGCTTTGGGCCGCAGCCGGCAAGGCGAACAACAGAGCCGTGCACACAAGGACGCAATATCGGTCGTTTCTCATGCAGAGTGAGGCTATAGCATTTTCGCTCACCGCGTACAGGAAATAAGCCGGGGAAATGCTCTCGGTGAATGCTGGCAAGACGCGCCGAGGCGCCGAGCGAGGCGCAACAGGATGTGTGCCGGTCAATCGAGTTGCCCAGGGAATTGGATCTGTCCCGGCCACAAATCTGTTCTTCACTAGTGTGGAGAATCAGAAATTCGTTGCAGAACAACCACAGATCCTTCGACCCCGTTTGGCGACTCCGTTTGGCCCAAAAGCCGGCCAAACTCCGCTTAGGATGACAGTTCCTTTGAGATGCGAACTTCTGACTCAGAACACTAGCGCTCCCTGTGGTTGAAGGGGCGTCTGGGGGGAGCATGAGTCGCCTCCGCGAGCAGGGCGTCGAATTCAGAGCGCGGCATCTTCAGCATCTCCGGATGCGCGTCGATCCATTTCACGAAGCCCGCGAATTTGGCCTGATTCCATCCCCCCTCGAACTCCGCCCCGTTCTTGCCCAGGCGGTTCAGTTCGAAGTTGTAGGCGTCCTGCAGGCCTGTGAATTCCGCGTGGCTGACGGCGGACTCGGCCAGAATCGCGGGAATGAAGAGCACTCCCTCGGTCTTGGCCAGCACCAGATCTCCCGGCAGCACCACGGCGCGCCCGATGCGGATCGGCGCGTTGATCGAAGTCAGCTCCATCTGAGCCCACGCCGAAGGGTCGTAGCCGCGGTACAAGCCGTTGAACCCGGGGATCTCCCGATTCTCCTCCTGATCGCGAATGCCGGCGTCGAAGACAAAGCCGGTGTGGGTGTGCGCGGCGATGCCGTTGGCCAGGTTGGAGCCGATCAGGGTGCCCTCGACGATCTTTCCGAAGCCGTCCGCGACATACACGTCGCCGATCTGGAGTTCATTGATGGGCCAGCTATTGGTCCCGCTCACCCGGCCCTCCGCCTTGCCTTCGGCCGCAATGGCGCGGGCCATATCCGGCCGCAGCGGCATATACTGCGCGGTCAGCGCGCGGCCCGCGAAGGGTTTGTCGCTGTGCAGAGCCTGCCAGCCCCCTTCGAACTGGTTGTGGTAGCCCTGGTCGCCCAGGTAGTCCCAGAGGTCTTCAATCGACAGGTCGAGCGCCCGCTTCAGCAAATCGTCGGGCAGCTTCGGGCGCCCGTCGGGAAAGCGGTCGCCTTTCCAATCCGAGGTGTAAAACAGCATCTGGTCCCGGGTCACCTTTACCTGAGAAAACGCCATGGATGCGCTCAGCAGCGCGCAGACGATCCAGGCATGCACAATCCATCGCTTCATGCTTCCTCCCAGCGATATGCGTTGGTTTTCGTGGATGGCAAGTATGCTACCGCATCGAACCGCGGAATGCTCCGCGGACGGTTTCCGAGCGCGAAACCACCCGGCGAGGCGGTCGAGACCCGCGATTACTCCTGCCATTCCGCGCCTCGCTCCAGCATGATCGCCGCCTGGAACATAGCCCGCGAATAGGCGATGTCATACACCATCCCCGTATACCCGCCCCCGCCGGGATACTGATTCCGAATGCCCACCATGCGGTCGTAGTCCAAAGCGCGCTCGTGCTCCGGATAGATCTGCCGGGTGTATTTCACCCGTATGAGCTCTCGCATCACCGCCAGCATGTTGTTTTCGCCCTGATCGATAAACGTCTCGGTGTAGTCGTTGTGCGGAACGCGCACGATCGGATTGCGATAGTGAACGTGGTTGATGCGGTCGCGCTCGCCGAAGTAACGGCAGACCTCCAGAGGATCGATCTCCATCTCGCGCGAGACCCCGCACTCGTAGGTGATTCCGTTGGCCGGGCTATCGACGATCGAGATCAGGCGCTTCCACCCCTCGAAGGAGGCCATGATCTGACCCGATCCCCGGCTGACGGCGATGGGCGGGTCGTTGGGATGAAGCGCCAGCCGCACGTTGGATTGCTCCGCGGTGGGGATCACCGCCTTCAGGAAATAGGAGATGTTGCTCCACATCTCCTCTAAGGAATGCACGCCTTCGGAGGGCACAGGAGGAAGATTCGCCACCCGGTCGATGTTGAACGCGGTCAATCCGGCGCCGCCGCGGCCCTCCTGTTCGTAGTAGCCCTCGACGGCGCGATGGGCATAGAAGTTGTACTCGACCACCGGCAGGCCAACCTTGCCCGCAGCCTGGATGGAGGCCTTGAATTCTTCGATTTCGCGGTCGCGTCCAGGGCGGCCGTAGAGGACGTTCGGAAAGCCGCCGATCATCATATTGCCCAGCGCCAGCCCGCCGGTCTTGAGTTTGTCGACGATGGCCTGCAACTGCGATTCCCTCCAAGGCATGGGAGGGCCGCCCATCAGCACGCTGTTTACGCCAATCTGCTTGATCTCCCGCATCTGCTCAGCGGTAAATCCCCGGCCGCTCAGGGGAGCGGCCAGCTTGGGAGTATCCGGTCCCTCCTGCGGCATGCCCGGGCCGTGCGGCCCCGTGTACCCACCGGCTGCGGCCTTGGGACCGGCGACCGTTTCCGCGTGCATCCCGCCGGGCAGGGCCGCGGGCAGCGCCGCGGGCGTCAGGGCGCCGGAACACATCCCCGCACCCATCGCCTTGATCGCCGCTTTGATCACGGCGCGTCTGGTCAGCCAGGAATTCATGGAGCCGCCTCCTGCGGGCCGGCGCCGCCGGCTCTCCGCCGGCGCGATCCGGTTTGGCGCTTGCGAGCCGAGGGACCGGGGTAAAAAATCCCAAACCAATATATCGGAAATAACCTCCGATGCTCAGCGGGGGATTCTCGGCGGCGTCCGAAAAGAGGGCGGGGCAATTCGACGCCAGAAAGTGCGGCCCGGCTGCGCGAAGGGAA
>JAJYZK010000332.1 GCA_021799945.1 Acidobacteriota bacterium | reverse complement strand
TGCTCCAGACGGTCGTAGTCGATTCGCTCTGTGTCTCTCTCGACTCCGTAAAAGGTGGCGCGGTAAAGCTTGCCCGAGAAACTGAGCCGGTGCCCGTGCGTCAGATGGCCTCCGTGCGCCAGATCGAGGCCGAGAATGGTGTCGCCGGGCTCCAGCACGGCCATGTATGCGGCGGCATTGGCCTGCGAACCGGAATGGGGCTGCACATTGGCGTGCTCCGCGCCAAAGAGCTGTTTTGCCCGCTCCCGGGCCAGCGTCTCCACCGCGTCGGCGAACTCGCAGCCTCCGTAGTAGCGTTTGCCGGGATAACCCTCCGCGTACTTATTGGTGAAGACCGAGCCGGCCGCCTCGAGCACCGCGCGGCTGACAAAGTTCTCCGAGGCGATCATTTCCAGGCCTTCGTGCTGCCGCCCGATCTCGCGGTCGATGGCTACGGCGATTTCAGGGTCGGTCTCCGCCAGCGGGCAATGCATATCTTCAGGCATAGCGAAATTCTAGAGCATTTCTCCGGCGGCAGGATGCTCCGGCGGCAGGACGCCGCCGGATTGCGCCCGGTCCTTCCGATCTTGCGGCGCCCCGCCCGTCCGCTCCCGGAAGGCCGAATACACAAACGATCCCAGATGCCAGCCGTCCAGAAACTTGAAAGGGATTTCGCCCGTGGTGTAGTGGCCACAGGGCAGCCGCCTGGCCGTGAAATCCACGTCCCGCTCGCGGAAGCTCCGCAACACCTCCAGCGAATACTGCTTGAGGAAGGTGAGATCGTATTCGGCATACACCACCAGAGCCTTCTTCCGGTGTGCGGCGAAGCGGTCCATGTGCCGGGAGGGGCTGATGGCCGCCCACAGATTGCCCAGCCGCTCCTGCGTCAGCCCGACCGACTCAAAGGAGGCCCGGATGTGGCGGGTGCTCTGGCCCGTCCAAACCACGTCCCCGAAGGACATCGAGGCGTGATTGAAAGCATTCACCGTCAGGCGCCGATCGAAGGCGCTGGCCAGAAACGCATAGCAGGAGCCCAGGCTGGTGCCCAGCACGCCGAATTGTTCATATCCCTGCCCCTCCAGCCAGTCGAGAGCGCAGCGGATATCCACGACCGCCTGCCGGCAGGAGGCGATGGTCCGGCCGATGTTGGAGCTGACGGCATAATCGGCGCGCTCCAGTCCGGCCGGCCGGCGGATATCGTGATAGGGCTTGCTCAGCCGCAGCGCGGAGACGCCGAAGCGGGCTGCGGCGGCGCACAGGGCATTGTGGCTGAAGGCGTCCGCATTCCACTGCGGCAGCATGACGATCGCCCGTTTCGGGCCTCCGCCGGCCCGCTCCGGCGAAGCCGGAAACCAGCGGGCGTTTACCCGGTCGTTCTCCGGGTACATGGTGCGGATCGGGGAGGTGAAGCGCAGGAACTGCGCGGCGGCAAGTCTCCCCTCCTCCGCCTTTTGGAGCAGCTTGGCCTCCCGCCGCAGGGTCTCCGGACGGACGTTGGTGGGGAAGAGAGCCGGCGCCCGTTCCTCCAGTTCGAAGTCGATCGGCGTCCGGTACGCGAAAAACGACTCGGGATCCCGCAGAATGCGCTCGTTCAGGTTGAGCATCGCGGCCTCCGCGGCCGCGTGGTCCTCCGGATCCAGGCCATCGAACGAAATGCCCTGCGCCCGGCTGAAGTCTTCCAGCCAGTCGAAGCCCCATTCGACCGGACGCACAACTCTGTTGGTGTCCCGAGTCGTCAGTCGCGTCTCCCAGGCATACATCCAGCGGGCATAGAGTTCGGCAAGCATGGCTGTCTCTTACTTTACCAAGGGAGTCGCGATGGAAGCCGCCGCCGGAGGAGAGACGGGGATCGCGGCGGTTCGATTCCAGGGCAGGTCCGGATCAGATTCGGTCCGGGGGCGCATCCAGGGGCGCATCCGGGGGCGCCTTTGCGCATTCCGGGGCCATCTCCTCGCCCGCCGGGGTCAACCGGGGCACACGGGCGCTGATGGCGCAAAGAATCTCCCACGGAATCGTACCGGCAAGGTCGGCCAGGTCCCAGGCGCTGATGGCCAGTTGTCCCTGCGTCCCCAGGAGAACCGCCTCGTCGCCGAGAGCGCTGCCGGGAATCTCTGTGACGTCCACGACCGTCTGGTCCATGGAAATACGCCCGGCGATGGGCGCGCGAGAGCCGCGGATGAGGACGTGTCCCCGATTGGATAGCAGGCGATTGAGGCCATCGGCGTAGCCGGCCGGCAATAGCGCCAGGGTGGTCCTCCGCCGCGCGGTGAAGGTGTGGTCATAGCCGGCCGTCTCGCCCGGATCGAGGCTCCGCAGGGAGCTGATCTGCGTCTTCCAGGCAAGCGCCGGCTGGAAGTCCGAGGGCTCCGGCGGGCTCGTTCCGGGAGCCGCTCCTGACGCTAAACCGGAGGAAGAATCCGGCGCCTCGACCTGAAAACGGTCCAGGTAGCCGTACAGCGCCAGGCCGGGCCGAAGCAGCGGCTCCGCGCCGAATCGCGAGGCCAGGCGCCGGAGTCTTTCCCGGTCGGCCCCGGCGACGGTCGTGGACGAGTTGCCGGCGTGCAGCAGCTCCGGAGCGAGCCCAAACCCGGCCAGGGTCGCAAGGGCTGCGTCCAGAATGGCAATCTGCGGATTCTCGCGGGAGGCGGAGAGACGCTGGGGCTCGCAAAAGTGGGTCATCACCCCTTCCAGGCGCAGATGGGAACAGGCTCTGAGCCGCTGCGCGAAGGGCTCGAGATCGAAAGAGGCAGCCTGCGGGCGAAGGCGAATCCCCTGCCGCGACATGCCGGAGTCGATCTCCAGGTGAACCGCCACGCTGTTCGGCGGCATTCCACGGCCGGCCGCCGCCCGCTCCAGCTCCTCCAGGTGATAGCCCTCCCAGACCACCGGCGTGAGCCGGTGGTCGAGCGCAGCCTCCGCCTCTCCCGGCCATATGCCGGAGAGCACAACGATCCGCGCCCCGGGGCAAACGGACCGCACGCCGACTCCCTCGTCCGCATCGGTCACCGCCAGCCACCGCGCCCCCGCGGCCGTCAGGGCGGCGGCGCAGACCTGGGCGCCGTGGCCGTAGGCATTCGCCTTGACCACAGGCATCAACTCGGCGCCCGCAAGGGCCTGAAGCCGGTGGTAATTGGCGACCAGCTTGCGCAGGGAAATCTCAGCCCAGACCGGCCGGTGAGGCATCAGTAGGATCCGGGATAGGCGCCCGGCTCCGCATCGTAGGCCAGGTTTTCAAATCGAGTGCATTCCGCCAGATAGGCCAGATGCACAGACCCGGTGGGGCCGTTCCGCTGCTTGGCGATGATAATCTCCGCCTTGTTCTTCAACTCCGGATCCTCTTCGCCGTTCTCATCCCGGTGGTAGTAGCTTTCCCGGTGAATGAAGGCGACCACGTCGGCATCCTGTTCGATGGAGCCCGATTCCCTCAGATCGGAAAGCATGGGCTTTTTATCGCCTCCGCGCTGCTCGGAGGCGCGGCTGAGCTGGGAGAGGGCGACGACGGGCGCGCGCAGCTCCTTGGCCAGGGCTTTGAGTCCGCGGGAGATGGCCGACACCTCCTGGGTGCGGTTTTCAAACCTGCGGCCCCGTTCGCCGCCGGCGCTGGCGCCCATCAACTGCAGATAATCGACGACGATCAGGTCCAGCGCTCCCTGCTGCCGCTGCAGCCGCCGGGCCTTGGCCCGCATCTCTCCGAGCGAAATGGCCGGCGTGTCGTCCACGAAGATTTTGGCCTCCGTCAGCCGCTCCAGCGCGTCCATCAGGCGCTCGCGGTCCTGCTTGGGAATGAACCCGGTCTGAATCTTCTGCATGGACACCAGGGCCTGAGAGGCCAGCATGCGGCGCAGGAGCGACTCGCGCGACATTTCGAGGGAAAAGATGGCGACGACCTTGCCGTCCTTCACCGCCGCGTTTTCC
>JAJYZK010000331.1 GCA_021799945.1 Acidobacteriota bacterium | reverse complement strand
TCTGGCCCCCCTGGCGCTGGCGGCTCTCTGGTCCAGAAAATTCGCTCCGGCCAAGCCTGGAGCGTGGAAAAACGCGATCTACGAATGCGGCTTGGAATCCAAGGGCGACGCCTGGATCCGCTTCGACTCCTCCTACTATCTGTACGCCATCCTTTTCCTGGTCTTCGACGTAGAGGCGATTTTTCTGCTTCCGTTCGCGGTGGCGTTCTCCGGTCTTCCGGCGGCGGCCTGTATCGCCATGCTGGTTTTTCTATTCCTTTTGGTGGAGGGTCTGGTCTGGGCCTGCCGAAAGGGTGTGTTGTCGTAGACGTAAGTCCGGCATCGAGTTCGGGAGGGCGGGCAAACAAGCCATGGAGCAGGATCTGAAGGCGGAACTCCAAAAGCACGGAGTATTCACCACGACCTTTGAGGAGTTGTACAACTGGGGCCGCAAGAATTCCGTGTGGCCGCTGACCTTCGGTCTGGCCTGTTGCGCGATCGAGATGATCGCCACCACCATGGCCAGATACGACTTGGCGCGGTTCGGCGCCGAGGTCTTTCGCGCCTCTCCGCGGCAGGCGGATCTGATCATCGTCTCCGGAACCGTGACCAAGAAAATGGCTCCTCAGGTGGTGCGGCTGTACAACCAGATGCCGGAGCCGAAATACGTGATTGCCATGGGCGCCTGCGCAATCTCCGGCGGACCCTTCCGCGACGGATACAACGTGCTGAAAGGGATCGACCGGTATATTCCCGTCGATGTGCATATTCCGGGATGTCCGCCGCGGCCGGAGGCGCTGATCGACGCGTTCATGGCGCTGCAGAGAAAGATCGCCGGCCAGCAGCTCACGGGTGGGGCGAGAGCGCGGCATCTGAAGCCGGAGACGCCGAGCGAGTACCCCGTTCCGGAGCACGGGGAGCATGGGCTGGAGCCCACGCTGAACGCGGAGGTATGGAATCCGCTCAGAGTCATCCAATGACGCCGGAGCAGATCCGTTCCGAGATCGAGGCGGCAATTCCCGGATGCAGCGTCGAGGTGGCGCCGAACGGCGCAGTTCCCGGTCAGGCTTCGCTCGCCGTGGATCGCCTCCACGCGCTGGAGGCCGCGTGGTTTCTGCGGCGACATCCCGGGTTGCTGCTCGACTTCTGCTCGAACGTGGCGGGAGTGGATTGGCTGGATCGGGAGATCAGCGAAAAGGTGAAGGTGCGCAAGCTGGTGGATGGGGTCGAGCAGGAGGCGGAAGAGACGCGCAAGTCGAAGATCCCGGGCCGGCTGGAGGCCGTTTATCATCTGTTTTCGATAGAAAAGAAGCAGGGGCCGGTGATCCTCCGGGTGCGCACGGAAAACCGCTCGGATCGCGTGGAAATCCCTTCGCTGACCCCGGTGTGGCGCAGCGCCGAATTTCAGGAGCGCGAGATCTTCGACCTTTACGGCATCGTGTTTACCGGCCATCCCGACCTGCGCCGCCTGTTGATGTGGGAGGGATTTACCGACCACCCGATGCGCAAGGATTATGTCCCTCCCCCGGAGGACGACGGACCGCAGGACCCGCGCGGCGCGGTTGGAAAAGAGGCCGCCGCCGGATGATCTCCTCACTCAAGGAAATGCCCCGCGAAGCGGGCGAAACAGGGGGCATGGCGGGCTCCGGTGCGGGGAGCCAGCTTCTGGAAGTGGCCATGGGGCCGCATCATCCCTCTACCCACGGCGTCTTCCGCATGGACGTGCAACTGGAGGGGGAGCGGGTGGTTCGCCTCAAGCCGGTCTTCGGCTACCTCCATCGCAACCACGAACAGATCGCCGAAAAGACCAGCTACCTGGGCTCGATGCCCTATACGGACCGGCTGGACTACTTGTGCTCGATGAGCAATAACTGGGCGTACGCGCTTACCGTGGAGAAGTTGACCGGCCTCCAGCCGCCGGAGCGCGCCGAGTACATCCGCGTCATCATGGCGGAGCTGACCCGGGTGCAGAATCACGCGGGATTGAT
Source organism: Acidobacteriota bacterium (assembly GCA_021799945.1). GTDB lineage: Bacteria > Acidobacteriota > Terriglobia > Terriglobales > Acidobacteriaceae > PALSA-350. The sequence goes on along the minus strand of JAJYZK010000331.1, from coordinate 1,934 downwards.
CGGCTTTCTTCTGCAGGACATGGGCGCCAGCGGCACCCCGCTGATGTATGCCTTTCGCGAGCGGGAAAAGATCCTGGACCTGTTTGAGTGGGTGAGCGGGGCGCGCATGATGTGCAACTATATGCGCTTCGGCGGCGTCCGCGTGGATCTTCCGGAGGGATGGGTGGAGGGCGCTCTGGCCTTCGTCGAGAGAGCGCCCCGCTTTCTGGACGAGTATGAAGGGCTGCTGCGGAACAGCGAGATTGTCATGGCCCGCACGCAGGGCGTGGGCCTGCTGCCGGCGGAGCTGGCGGTGAATGCCGGCGTTACCGGCCCCATGCTGCGGGCCAGCGGCGTGAATTACGACCTGCGCAAGGTGGATCGCTACGGGGTCTACGACCGTTTTTCCTTCCGCGTGCCGCTTGGGGAAAAGGGAGACGTCTATGATCGGTACATGATGCGGCTGCTGGAAATGCGGGAGTCGGTGTCCATTCTCGCGCAGGCGCTGCGGGACCTGCCCGGGGGGCCGATCCTCGACCCAAAATCCAAACTTCGCGGTCTGCGGCCCAAAGCCGGCGAGGTTTACGGCCGCATCGAGGCCCCCAAGGGAGAGCTCGGCTTCTACTTGATCAGCGACGGCTCCACCAATCCATACCGCTATCGGGTGCGGCCGCCCAGCCTGATCAATCTGACGGTGCTGGAGGACATGTGCCTGGACCGCAGCGTGGCCGATGTGGTGGTGATTCTGGGCAGCGTGGATATTGTGCTGGGCGAGGTTGACCGGTGAGCCGCCGCGCCGCGGCTGTTTCCGGACGGACGTTAATCATGGGATCTTGAGGATGTGGGCATGCTGGGTGAGGGAATCGTAAGGGGACTGGCCGAGACGGCCCGGAATTTTTTCGGCAGCTTCGCGGAAAAGGAGCGCTTGACCACGGTGCAGTTTCCGGAAGAGCGCCGCGTGCCCTTCGAAGCGGCGCGGAACTTCCCGTTTCTGGTTTACGATGGCGACGGCAAGGAGTCCGGTCTGCGATGCGTCGCCTGCCTGATTTGCGAAAAGGAGTGTCCGCCCCGGTGTATCCACATCGATAAGAGCAAGGACAAGAAGCCGGACTTTGTTGGAAAGGCGCAATTCTATCCGGCGGCCTTTACGATCGACGTTTCGGTCTGCATGAGCTGCCAGATATGCGTGGAAGTCTGCCCCTTCGAAGCCATCAAGATGGATACCGCCTTCGAGCTCAGCACGGATGATCGCTTCGCCGGGCTGCTTTGGGGCAAAGACAGACTGGCGAAATCGAACGAACACTACCACGCCATTCACCCCACCGAAGCCGCCGAGGTCGATGAAAGGCGGGGGCAGGAAAAGGCGGCGGCGGAGGCCAAGGCGAAACCCGCTGCGCAGCCGGCGGAGGCCAGGTGATCGGCGGGAAATGGTGAACGCGGCCGGATTCGATCAGGTTTTCGTACTGGGAAAGCATTGGATGGTGGCGCAGGCGCCGCCGGCGATTCGGCCCGCCCTTTCCGTTCTGTTGTCCGTGGCGCCCATACTGGTGGTTTTTCCCGGGCTTTTCGCCCTCACTACCGTGCTGGAGCGCAAGGGTCTGGGACGGATGCAGAACCGTTACGGTCCGAACCGCGTCGGTCCCTGGGGACTCCTGCAGCCGCTGGCCGACGGAATCAAATCTCTCACCAAAGAAGATACAGTGCCGCGCTCCGCCGACAAGGCGGTTCATTTTCTGGCTCCCTTGCTGCTGGTGATGGCCTCTTTCACCGGCTTCGCCGTGCTGCCCATCGGCAGAAACATGGTGGCCGCGGACCTCGACGCCGGCGTACTGTTTTTCTTCGCCGTGGGAGCGGTGACGGAGTTGGCCGTTTTCATGGCCGGATGGTCGAGCCGCAACAAGTATTCATTGCTGGGCGCGATGCGCGCCGTGGCGCAAATGATCAGCTACGAGATT
>JAJYZK010000330.1 GCA_021799945.1 Acidobacteriota bacterium | reverse complement strand
TTTGCAAGCGGAATGGCGGCGCTCGGAGCCGCGAATGCGCTGGAAGGGGCCATGTCCCAGGAGGCGCGGGGAACTGCCTGCCCCTTCCGTCTTTCCGTCATCAACGACGAAATCACTCAGGATTTCGAGAAGGCCTGCGAAATCGCCAGCCAGGAGTTCCACCTGCAATGGATCGAGCTGCGCGGGATGTGGAACAAGAACATCTGCGACTTGAACCCCAAGGAGCTGCAGGAGTCGGTGGCCATCCTCAAGAAGCATCGTTTGCGCGTCACCGATATCGCCAGCCCGCTCTTCAAGACCTACTGGCCGGGCGCCCCGATCTCCAGCCATGCGGAGCGGCACGACCAGTTCCACGCCGATTTCGACTTCAAGCGGCAGGACGAGGTTCTGGAGCGCGCCATCGCCGCCGCCAAGACCTTTTCCACGCGCCGCATCCGCGCCTTCGATTTCTGGCGCATCGACAATCCGGCGCCCTACCGCGCGGCGATCAACGAGAAACTGCGCGCGGCCGCGGTTGCGTGCGACAAGCACGGAATGATTTTGCTTCTGGAAAACGAGATGAGCTGCAACACGGCCACCGCCGAGGAGTCGGCCGCCGTGCTCAAGGCGATTCCCAATCGCAACTTCATGCTGAACTGGGACCCGGGAAACGCGGCGGCGGCGGGCAGCGTGCCCTTTCCCGACGGCTGGAATCTGCTGCCGCACGCGCGCATCGGGCATTGCCACGCCAAAGATGTCCGGCGCTCCCCGGATGGAAAATACGAGTGGGAGCCGGTCGGCTCGGGCATCGTCGACTGGGTCGGTCAGCTCCGCGCTCTGCGCGCCGCAGGCTACCATGACGCGCTGAGCCTGGAGACGCACTGGCGTGGAGCGGGAACGCCGGAGGCCTCCACCCGCATCAGCATGAAGGGTCTCAAGGCCACGCTGGCCAAAGCCGGCATGAACTGCTGAGGAGGCGCTCGGGGCCATTCGCCGGCCGCCGCTCCGGACCGTCGCCGTTATTCCCGGAACGGTCGGAACCCTCCCACCTATGCGCCATTGCGGCAGGGTAGCGGCGGAGGCAGAATCCTCACATCAAGAGGTTACGGTCATCCTCCATTGGGTGCTCCGCCGGCCTGCCGTTGGCCTTTCTTCCGTAGAAAGGCTCCGCCGCACAACTTGCGCGCGGCGGCCGGTCGGCGGAGCACCCGTTCTCTTTTTCCCTTTCCGCCTCCGTCACGCCAGATGCAATAGACTGTAGGGAAGCTGGCAAACCGTCGTGCGCATCCTCACCCGCTATATCTGGACCGAGATTCTCTCCCACTCGCTGCTTGGCGGGGCGCTGTTCACCTTCATTCTTTTCATGAAGAACATCGGCCAGCTTCTGGAGATGGCCGTCCGGAACAGCTCCTCGCTGGGCGGAGTGCTGGAGGTATTTCTTTTTACTCTGCCGAACACCTTCACCGTCACCATTCCCATGGCGGTTCTGGTCGGGGTGCTGCTGGGCCTGAGTCGTCTGGCCGCGGATAGCGAAATCACCGCCATGCGCGCCTCCGGCGTCGGCGTCTGGTCGTTCGTCCGGATCGTCTCGGTGATCGCCGGCATCGCCTGGGCCGTCTGTCTTCTGAATTCGCTCTTTCTGGCCCCCATGGCCACCGAGGGCCTTCTGCAGCTGGAGAACTCGCTCAAAGATCAGCAGGCCACCTTCGAGGTGCAGCCGCGCGTCTTTTACGAGGACTTCACCAACTACGTTCTCTATGTGCAGAACGTTCTGGCCGGCTCCGGCGCCGCGCAATGGCGCCATCTCTTTCTCGCCGATCTCAGCGACCCGACCGACCCCAAGGTGACCACCGCCGAGCAGGCCACCGTCTACAGCGCCGGCGATCAGGACGTGATCATGCGGCTGCGCAACGGCACCGAGCACGAGTTGATCGCCAGCGGCGCGAACCAGGGCCGGTATCAGATTTCGACCTTCGCCGAGTCGGAGATTCCGCTGCGCATTGGAACCCAGTCCGACGAGCGCATCGGCCATAGCGACACTCCGATACTGGCCATGACCAACAGGGCCCTGCTGGCGCGCGCCCGCGCTCCGGACGGCAAGCCCTACCTGCTGGAGCTGCATCGCCGGTTCGCCTATCCCGCGGCCTGCCTGGTGCTGATGCTGGTCGGCATCCCTTTGGGAATGTTCTCCCGCCGCGGCGGCAAAAGCGCGGGCTTTGTCCTGACGATCGCGCTGGTCTTCATCTATTACTTCGTCTCGCAGACCGGGGTGACGCTGGCGCGCCAGGGGAAGGTATCGGTGGTGGTCGGCTCCTGGACCGCGAATGTCCTGTTCGCCGTCTCCGGAATCCTGCTGCTGCGCGAATTGGCCGTGGGCGGATGGTTCGCCTCCCGGGTTGCGGCTCTCACCTCCCATTTCAAAAACCTCCAGACGGCCCGGATCAAGCCGGGGCACAGGATCGCGGCCCCGTCGCGCGGCCGGCGCCGCTTCCCGCTCATCCTGGACGATTACGTCGTGCGTGAGTTTCTCACCACCTTCACTCTGGTGCTGGTGAGCTTCGTCATGCTGCTGCTGATCTTCACCTTCTTCGAACTGCTGGGCGACATCATCCGCAACCGCACTCCGCTGATTACCGTGGGCGAGTATCTTACCGATCTGACGCCCAGCATGATCTACAACATCACTCCGCTGGCCGGCCTGGTCGGTGTGCTGGTCACTTTCGGCATTCTCTCCCGGAACAGCGAACTCACGGCCATGAAGGCGACCGGAATCAGCCTGTACCGGGTGATGATCCCGATTGTCGCCATCGCGGGAGTCCTGGCTGTAGGGCTGTTTCTTTTCGACGAGTCGTATTTGCCCGTCGCCAACCGCCGGCAGGACGCTCTGCGCAGCATCATCAAGGGCAGACCGGCGCAGACCTTCCTGCGCCCGGACCGGCATTGGATCTTCGGCGAGCAGAAACCCGGCCGGCCGGGACGCATTTTTTATTACGAATTCTTCGATCCGGACCGCGATCGCTTCGCCAACCTCACGGTGTTCGAATTCAATCCGGAGAACTTCTCCATCTCCCGCCGTCTCTTCGCCGCCTCGGCGCACTGGGAGCCGCAAATGCGCCAGTGGGTCTTCGAGCAGGGCTGGGATCGCCGCTTCGACGGCGAAGCGGTCAGCAGCTACAGCCAGTTCAGCGTGGATACCTTTCCCGAGATCGACGAGCCCCCGCAATACTTCAAGAAGGAGGCGCGGCAGTCGCAGGAGATGAGCTATGGAGAGCTGCGGCGCTATATTCGCGATCTTGGACAGAGCGGGTTCGACACCAAACGGCTCAGCGTGCAGCTCAACGTCAAGCTTGCGTATCCTCTGGTCACGCTCATCATGGCCGTGCTGGCCATCCCCTTCGCCACCACCATGGGCAAACGCGGCTCCCTGGCCGGCATCGCCGCGGCCATCGGCATGGCCATCGCCTACTGGGTGCTCAAAAGCATTTTCGAAGCCCTGGGAGACGTAAACATGCTTCCGGCCCTGCTGGCGGCATGGACTCCCGATCTGCTCTTCGGCTTGGCCGGCGGCTACCTGCTGCTGCGCACGCCCACGTGAGCCCCGCCCCGGCCTTTTCCTCTGCCTTTAGAATGAAGAGGACATGCTCCAGCAACTCCGACCGCTGATTCCCTACCTGCGCCGGTACAGGCGCGGACTTGCATGGGGCGGAGTCTGCGCGGTGCTGTCCAATGCGATCTGGATTCTCTTTCCGCAGGTTCTGCGCGTCGCCATCGACGACCTCAACCGCGGCGTTACACGAAGCAAGATTCTCTATTACGCGGGCCTGCTGGTGGCCGTCTCGGCGGTCAAGGGCGTCTTTCTTTATCTCACCCGGCTGATCGTGATCGGCATCACGCGATACATCGAATTCGACCTGCGCAACGACCTGTTCACGCACCTG
>JAJYZK010000329.1 GCA_021799945.1 Acidobacteriota bacterium | reverse complement strand
AAGCCAAGCAGCGGCTGATCGAGCTGCTCGACGCCTATGTGGATGCTCATCAGCAATATGTTCGGGTTGTGGTGGGTTTGGAAGACGCCTTCCCCGAGATGGGAAATCTGGTTCTCATCGGAGCGCCGGCCCGGCTCGGCGTGCAAAGGCTGGGCACCGTGGCCGTCATCGGTCCCACCCGCATCCGTTACCAGGAGACGATCAACGCCGTCTCCTATATCGCTCAGCTCTCGGACCGCATCCTGCAGGCCCCCCAATAGCCTCTGCTTCCGGCCGCCTCCGGTCCGCGCGGCGCAAAGCTCTACCTCACAGTCCTTGTTGCGAAAGGTTGGATGCAATTTGATATGGAAATGTCAGTGAAGAGTACGGATTCGGCCTCCGGTCCGGATGCGACCGCCGGTTCCCCGGAGGAAGAGATGCGGACGGAGGAGACGGAATCGGTTTCCGCGGCTGTCGATTCCCCGGAGGAGCCGCCGCTCACCGTCTCGCAGCAGGAATACGACCGGCTCCGCGCGGAGCGGGACGGGTTGTTCGACCGCATTGCGCGCCTGCAGGCGGAGTTCGACAATGCGCGCAAGCGGGAAGCGCGGGAGCGAGCGGATTTCCGCGACTTTGCCGTCGCCGGCGCGATCGAAGAGTTTCTACCGGTGCTCGATAACTTCCAGCTTGCGTTGAAGTCGGATGGATCGGTGGCGCAGTTGCGCGTCGGGGTGGAATTGATTGTGAAGCAGATGGAGGATGTTCTGCGGTCGCTCAACGTGCAGCCGATCGCCGCCGTCGGCGTCGAATTCGATCCGCGCGTTCACGAGGCGATAGAGAGCGTCGAACGGGAGGATCTTCCCGACGGCCGCGTTCTGGAAGAGGTTCGGCGAGGATACCGGATTCGGGAGCGGCTTCTCCGGCCGGCCATCGTCCGAATCGTAAGCAATCCAAAACAGAAGGAAGCATGAACAACGCCTCCAACGTGACTAAAGCTGACTATTACGAACTTCTCGGCGTCTCCCGCGATTGCAGCGACCAGGAACTGAAGTCCGCCTATCGACGACTGGCGATGAAGCTCCACCCCGATCGCAACCCCGGAAATCCGGAGGCCGAGGAGAGCTTCAAGCAGGCGAGCGAGGCCTACCAGGTTCTGTCCGACCCGCAGAAGCGCGCCGCCTACGATCGCTATGGCCACGCAGGACTGAACGGCGGAGCCGGGGCCGAAGGCTTTGCGGGCGCCGATCTTGGAGACATCTTCGGCGACTTCTTCGGCGAGATGTTCAATATGGGCGGCAACCGGCGCGTCTCGCGCGCAGAGCGCGGCCGGGACATCCGCTACGATCTCACCCTGGAGTTCGAAGAAGCTGTGTTTGGGCAGCAACGGGAGATTGCCTTTCGCCGCGCGGGCCTGTGCCGGGACTGCAAGGGCTCCGGCGCTCCGGCCGGCAGCGGGCCGACAACCTGCCAGCAATGCGCCGGCCGCGGACAGGTTCGTTACCAACAGGGATTTTTCTCCATCGCCCGCACCTGTCCCATCTGCAATGGAAGCGGCCAGGTGATCCTCAAGCCCTGCGCGAGCTGCAACGGCAGCGGCCGGGTGGACGAGCGCAAGACGATTCAGGCGCAAATTCCCGCAGGGGTGGAGGAAGGCACGCGCATCCGCTACCAGGGGGAAGGCGACGCCGGGCGCCATGGCGGACCCAACGGCGATCTCTACATCATCCTGTCGGTGCGTCCGCATAAGTTCTTCGAGCGCGACGGCAGCGACCTTCACTGTGTGATCTTCATTTCCTTTCCGCAGGCGGCGCTGGGGGCGGAGATTGAAGCGCCGACGCTGGAGGGGAGCACTCCGCTCCGGATTCCGGAAGGCACGCAGAGCGGGCGCGAAATTCGCCTGCGGGGCAAGGGCGTGCCCCGGCTGAACGAACATGGGCGCGGGGATCTGGTGGTTCAGTTGATCGTGCAGACGCCCAAGAAGCTCGGCAAGGCGCAGCGAGAACTGATCCGCCAGCTCGGGGAATCCTTGCAGGTGGAAAATACCCCGACCTCCCGCAGTCTGCTCAACAAGATGAAGGATCTCTTCAGCTAACCGCTTCCGCCGCGGGATGCCGGCCCCGACGGCAGGCGCCGGCATCCGGTCATGGAACAGGGCATACGCGGCGCTCTCTCCGGCATCGCCGGTTTTCACCTCAGGCTGCTATCCGGCTTCGTTGTTGTCCGACGGCAGGGTATTTCTGAATTGGACCGCGGACTACTGTTGGAGCAAGACCGATAGCACCGCTAGTGAGGCGATCCCCGCCGTTTCCGCGCGAAGAATCCTCGGACCGAGACTTACCGGCGTCCAGTTTTCCGACAGGAAAAGCCGTTCTTCTTCAGGGGTCCATCCGCCCTCGGGTCCTGTTGCGACTTCCACCGGCGTAGCGTTGGCGCCTTGCGCCGCCTGCGCGGCGCCCGGCAGCGTAGTCTCCGATTCCGCTTCCGAGAGGACCAGCCGCAGGGCTCCGGCGTCTCTTTTCCGGGCGATCGCATCGGCAAGCGGCTGGGGATCTTCGACGATGGGAAGGTCTGCGCGCCGCGATTGCTTGGCCGCCTCCAGCGCGATGCGCCGCCAGCGCTCCACCCGCGCCGGGGCGGCCTGCACTAGGCGCTTTTCGCTGCGCCGGGCGGCCATGGGAACGATGCGGCCCACGCCAAGCTCGGTAGCCTTCTCGACCATCCACTCCATCCGGTCGAATTTGAAAATAGAAACCAGGAGAGCGACGGGCAGCGCCGGCGGCGTCTCGAGCGGGGCGAGAAGGGTGAACCGAACCACGCCGTCTTCCAAACTGGAGATCGCCGCACGCCACGCGCCGCCGCCGGCGACCACGTCGAATTCCATGCCCCGGCGGGCTCGCAGCACGCGAATCAGGTGCTCCGCCTGCTCGCCGCTCAGCGAAGCGGTGGAGCGATCCCAGTCGTCCGCAATCCAGCGCCGCCGCGTCATCGGAGATCCTCAAATCCAGGCGCCCATCCGCGATCCCTTCCATGGCGCCTGTGCAAAACGAGCATAAAACACTTCCAGAAACACTTCGGGGGACGCTTTGCCAGCGTCCCCCGAATGTGTTGCCTGTTGCCTTGCCTTGCTTACTTCTTCTTCGCAGCCTTTTTCGCTGCCTTCTTCGCCGGCTTCTTTGCTGCTGCTTTCTTGGTTGCCATTGTTTCTATTCTCCCTTTTTCGATACTCACATCGAGCCTGCAAGACACATCTTTGCAGTTATCGAATGTATAGAGTCCGGAAAAAACAGTGTCAAGAAAAAAATTTGAATTTCGCAAGGCGAGGTCGCGAAATGGAATCGTTGCGGTCAACCTTCGGCGGACGATCCGGCGAGCAGGTCGCTCATCTCGACGCCAGATGAAGGCCGTAATGCCGCGCGAGAACCAGCATCGCTCCGCCGATCGAGTCGTGCCAGGCGTGAGCGATCATGCCGGTTCGCAATCTGCGGCGCATCAGCGCCAGCACTCCGAACATGGCTCCGTAGACGGCGATCAGCAGCACGCCCGCGGCGCCTTCGTAACCGTGGGCGCTGCCGAAGACCAGCGCGGCAAGCGCTACGCCCGCCCAGGCGCGACCCGTGACGCCGATGAACTGCTGTTGCAGATAGCCGCGAAAAATCAGCTCCTCGCACATCCCGGCGGAGACGCTGAGAGCGAGATACAGAGCCATTTCCGCGGCGGTCGCCGGTGCGAGCCTTGCGGCCGCGTCGGCGATCCTGCTCAGGCCGATATGCGAGCGCCAGCCATCCAGGAGCATCTGCCCCAGCGCGAGCGTCAGATTTGCGATGGCCCAGAAGACCAGCGCGACGGCAAAATCTCCGGCCCATGCGCGGAGGCCGGGCCGTCGATCGCCGAGCAGGCGGCGCAGAGGAATCCTGCGCAGCCGGATTCCCAGGAGCACGAAT
>JAJYZK010000328.1 GCA_021799945.1 Acidobacteriota bacterium | reverse complement strand
CGGACGGGTCCGGCCGATTCCCGATCTGCAGAATCGCAATCCCAATCTTCGCGGTTTCGCCGAGCGCACCGCCGTCAACACTCCGTTGCAGGGGACGGCGGCGGATCTCATCAAGATCGCCATGATCCGCATCGATCGTCGGCTGCGCCAGGAGGGCCTGGCCGCGCAGATGACGCTGCAGGTGCACGATGAACTCCTGTTCGATGCGCCCGAGGAAGAAGTGGATCGCGTCAAAGGGATGGCGCAGCAGGAGATGGAAGGCGTGGTCTCCCTCAGCGTTCCGCTGGTGGCCAATTGCGGCGTGGGGCCCAACTGGCGCGATGCAAAATGAGCGGGCGGCGGCGAAGCCGCCATGCGAGCGGTTCCTGCAGCGCCCGCCGCAGGTCAATCCGCTTCTCTCCTGAATTGGCTTCCGGCCAAGGCCCGCCAGGGCCCTCAGGCTCCGATCGCCTCTTGAATCGCCCGGGCGATCCGATCCGCGTGCCGGCGCATCCGCTCCTCCGATTCGGCCTCGATCATCACCCTGGCCAGTTGCTCGGTGCCCGAATACCGGACCACGACCCGTCCGCCGCCCTCCAGTTCGGACTCCGCTTCTCGAATGGCCGAGACCACGCCGGCAAGCTGATCGAAGGGCCTTTTCTCGCGCACGCGGACATTGACGATGGCCTGGGGAAAGACCTTGAGTCCACTCAGCATGGCATGCAGCGGCCTGCCGGCCCTGGCCACCAGATCCAGGACCACCAGCGCGGTCAGCAATCCATCTCCGGTGGTGCTCAGGCGCGGGAACAGGATGTGTCCGGATTGCTCGCCGCCCAACTGCGCGTCATGCTTTCGCATCATCTCCAATACGTATTTATCGCCCACGGGGGCGCGCATCATGCGGATTCCGCTCGAACGCAGCGCCGCTTCCAGCCCCATATTCGACATGGAGGTGGCCACCACCAGGTTGCCGCGCAGCTCGCCCTTCGACTGCATATGGCGGGCGGCCAGCAGCAGAACCGCATCGCCGTCCACCACCTTGCCCTGGGCGTCGGCGAACAGGGCGCGATCCGCGTCGCCGTCCAGGGTGACGCCCAGATCGGCGGCCATCGCTTTGGTTTCGGCGGCGACAATCTCCGGGTGCAGGGCGCCGCAATTCTCGTTGATGTTGCGCCCATTCGGCGCGATGTGGGTGAAGCGAACCTCGCCGCCCAGGCCCGCAAAAAGCTCCTGGGCGATCGCGCCGGCTGCGCCGTTGGCGCAATCGATGACCACCTTCATCCCGGCCAGATCGAGCTCCGGCGCGGCCTGGCGCAAAAACTCCTCATATTCGCGCCGCAACTCGCTCCGCGCGGCCAACCGGGGCAGCCCGTATTGCTCGGGCGCCGTCACCGTGGCCATATGACGGAAAATCTCCGACTCGATCTCCAGTTCTTCGGCGTCGGGCAGCTTATAGCCGTCCCCCCCGAATACTTTGATTCCGTTGTCGCGGTAGGGGTTGTGCGAGGCGGAGACCATTGCGGCGGCGGCGAAGCGGTGTTTCCTGGCTAGAAAGGCGACGCCCGGCGTCGTGAGCACTCCGGCGCTGACCACTTCCGCGCCGGCGGCCGCAAGGCCCGCGGCGAGCAGGCGGGCGATCCATGGACTCGACTCGCGCGTGTCCTCCCCCAGCAGCACGCGCGGCGCCGGGCGGCTTTTCGCGAGCGACTGCGCCAGGGCCAGCCCGGCGCAGTAGATCGTGCCGGGATCGAGCGGGGCCTCACCGGCCACGCCGCGGATGCCGTCCGTCCCAAACAGTCTTCTCACGGCTCCGGCCCCCGGCGCCCGAGCACCCGGCTGGCCAGGGAGCTTTCCGCGAAGCGGGTCGTCAGCAGGTCCCCTTCGGCGACGGCGAATGCGTCCTTCACCAGATTGCCCGATGCGTTGAACACCAGGGCATATCCACGGTTGAGAACGGCGAGCGGCGACAGATTTTTCAGGACGGCTTCGCGGCTTTCCTGTGCGATTCGCCGCCTCCGCACCAACTCCATTTCAGCGCGGCAGATTCGATCGTCCACTGAGGCGAGCCGTTCGCGCGCCACCCGCATGCGGTGAGTCACGTCCTGACGCAGCAGCCGGGTCTCCACCGCGCTCAGCTTCTCCCGCAGGCTGCGGAAGCCCCGTCTCCAGCCTTGCTCCAGCAGGGTGTGCAATTCGTCCAGCCGCTGCTGGCGGCGGGTCAGGCCGAAGCTCACGCGCGCCAGCGCTGCGGGCGCGGCCTGCGCCGCAAGCCGCTGGCGCGCCCGCAGCAGCAGATAGCGGCAGGCGTGCAGCAGACGGCGATGGAGCTGTTCCAGCCGCTCCCCCACCTTGAAATGCGCCTCGGTCAACAGCTCCGCCGCCGCCGACGGCGTGGGCGCGCGAAGGTCGGCGACGAAATCGGCGATCGTAAAGTCTGTCTCATGTCCGACGGCGGAGACCACGGGCAGCTCGGAGCCGAGGATTGCCCTGGCCAGCAGCTCGCTGTTAAACGGCGCCAGATCCTCCAGCGACCCTCCGCCCCGCGCCAGGACGATCACATCCACGCTCCGCGTCCGGTTAAAATGCGCGATGCCCTCGGCAATCTCCTGCGCGGCCGCGTCGCCCTGCACCAGCGCCGGAAATATCTCCACGTTGAGCGCCAGGTGCCGGCGGCCGGCGACATTCAGAAAGTCGCGGACCGCCGCGCCTGTAGGCGAGGTGACGATGCCGATACAGCGGGCAAACGCCGGGAGCGGCCGCTTCCGCTCCAGAGCAAACAGGCCCTCCTGCTGAAGCCTGGCCTTCAACTGCTCGAAGGCCATCTGCAGCGAGCCGGCGCCCACCGGTTCGGCGGACTCGGCCACCAGTTGCATCTGACCCCTCTGCTCGTAGATGGAGATGCGCCCGCGCACCAGGATCTGCAGGCCATCCTCCAGCCGGAACCGCAGCAGCATCGCCTGGCGCCGGAAGAAGACGACCGGGAGCTGGGCCTCCCCATCCTTCAGCGTGAAATACACGTGGCCGGAAGGAGCCGGCCGGCAATTGGAGACTTCGCCCTCCACCCGGACGTCCGCCCACTCGCGCTCCACACGGTTGCGCACCTCGCCGACGAGCTGGGCGACGCTCCAGACGCGGCGCGCAGCCTCTCGCTCCTCGGGAAAAGCCAGCCCCAGTTGATCGCCATGTTCTTCCGGGCCGCTCAGAAAAACCCTCCGTCAATGGTCGAGTCTATACTCGCGGCAGGCCGCGGCAAAGCCTCGCTCGCCGGCTGGCGCGCATCGCTTGGCCGGGCTCATCTCCGCAGGCGGGAAAGCAGGTAGAAGACCAGAGAGAGCAGAAGGCTGAGCAGAATCGAGGTTCCCAGCGGGAAATAGACCGATAGGTTTTTTCCGCGGTAGGAGAGATCTCCCGGAAGTCGTCCCAGGGGAATGCCCACCCGGCCCAGCAGCACAAGCAGGCCGCCGGCCGCGACCAGAACCGCTCCAAGGCCGATGAGGATCCGGCCCAGGTTTTGCATGGATGCACCTCGGATCTCCGGCGGTGCAGGCCGAAGGGAGTCAGGACTTGCTGCGCACCATCTCCGCCAGTTCGCTCACGATTCGATCCAGCCGCGCGCAGTCGATTCCCCCTGCGCGCGGATCTCCGAAGGCCTCCTCCGCTTCGCGGGCGAACTCCGTTCCCCGCGGAAGTCCGAAGGTTCCCAGCACCCCGGCCAGCTTGTGCGCCGCATCGACGGCCCGCAACCGGGAGGTCTCGTCCAGCCGGCCTTCCGCGGCCCGCGCAAGGGCTCCGCGCAAGATTGCGACGCGATCGAGCACCGCGCCCCGGTTCCGCAGCCAGAGTTCGGCGAGCATGGCCTTCAGCCTCTCGTCCGGACGCTCGCGCGCGGCGGAATCGTTCTCCGGCGCGGGCGAAGTGGGCGGCTGGCCGGTCTCGCTCACGAGCTCTCTCTTGCTTTCG
>JAJYZK010000327.1 GCA_021799945.1 Acidobacteriota bacterium | reverse complement strand
CAAATCGCTCAGGGTGCGCTGTCCATCGCACAACTGAACGATCCGCAGGGCCGGGCCTTCCATGCGAAGCGCGCCTTCCGGGATCAGCAGGAGAGGCTCCGGCGTGGAGGTGGCCGACAAACGGCAGCCGGGCTTGAGCGCGGGGCGCCCGTGCGGCGGCGGGCGGTTCATGACGCCTCGGCCGGCAGGGCGCCCGGCGGGGGCCATCCCGGCTGCACATACGCGTAGTAGATGGCGTCCAATTGCGCCCAGAGGATATCGCACTTGGCGGAGAGAGCGGCGATCGCCGCATCCTGTTGCTCGCGGGTGCAGGCGTGGCGCGTGACCCAATCCAGAGCGAAGGCCGCATCTTCCGGGGCTTGGCTGAGCCGAGCCGTAAAGTACATCAGTCCCGATTCGAGCCAGGGATAGTGCTGGCGAAGAGCTCCGATCCGCAGAGAAATCAGGTCGCGGGAAAACAGCTCTGTGAGCGAGGAGGCCACCGCTTCGAGAAAAGAGCGCTCGCGGACCAGATCCAGATACGCATCGACCGCGTAGCGAACGGCCGGCAGGATGCCGCGGCCCGCGGTGACGGAATCGGCCTCCAGCCCGGTTGCCTCCGCCAGCCGGATCCACTTCTCGATGCCGCCGGGCTCCCCCTCCGCGCCGTCGTGGTCCAGAATGCGTTTTCGCCAGGCCCGGCGGAACTCCGGATCGCCGCTGCGCGACAGGATGATCGAATCCTTGATCGGGATAATGCTCTGGTAGTAATAGCGGTTGAGCGCCCAGGCTTGCAACTGATGCCGCGTGAGTTTTCCCTCGTGCATCAGCAGGTGGAAGGGATGTTTGTGGTGGTACCGCTCATGCCCCACGGCCAGCAGGCGGGCCCGCAGATCCTCTGCGGACAAGAGATCGGAGGCCGCGGAGGACTCCCGGCGATCGGTCCCGGCGCTCATAGACACAACTCCATTCCGTCGGCGGCAATTTCCCAACCCGCGTTGCGCATAACCCGATGCTCCTCGCTGTCTTCATCCAATATGGGATTGGAGTTGTTGATGTGAATGAATATCTTTCGCGGCCGCCGCAGGGAGGAAAGCGCGCGGATCGATCCGTCCTCTCCCCCCACCGGCAAATGCCCCATCTCTCGCGCCGTCTTGCCGGCCCCTTGAATCCGGATCAACTCGTCGTCCGACCAGAAGGCGCCGTCCACCAGGATCGCGTCGCACTGCTCCAGCGGGCCAAGCCAGGCGGGATCGACGGCCGGCAGTCCGGGGAAAAAAGCCAGCCTGCGGCCTCCCTGTTCGAAGAACAGGCCGATCACTGCTTCAGAGGCGTCCAGCTCTCGGGATCTCTCCCGGGACACATGACCCGGAAATCCCCCGCCGGCGGAGACCGGCGTACATCGGATTCCGGCTGGTCCGCCGCTCAGCGTTTCCATCTCCATGGGCGCGCCCGGCTGGAGTCTGCGCCATGCGACCTGGTCCGGCTGCCGTCGAAGAACTCCAAACATGGCGTTGTCCCCATCGAGCAGGCTGCGCACGGTCTGCGTTGCATAGGCCAGCAAGGGTTGGGACTCGCGCAGCAGCAGGAGGCCCAGCGATGCGTCGAGTTCTGCCGAGGTGAGCACCACGCCCTGGATGGGAGAATCCCGAAAGAGGTCGGGGCGGGGATGGAGAGCGGGGAACGATTCGATTTGCGAACGCAGGTCGGGGCTCGCGTTCACCAGAAACCAGTTTTCAGCGTCCGCGCTCAGAGCAAGCTGCGCTTGCGACCGCGCGCTTCCGCGTAGCGTCCCCAAGCGAAGCCGCCGACAGTTCGTGCACCCACAGTTCCACTGCGGGAAGCCGCCGCCAGCAGCCGCGCCAAGGACCCTTACCAACATCCGCTAGACTTCAGGATTGCAGTAACGAGCGATCTCGCAGCTCAGGGATACTTCTACGAATTGGGGCTTGCTCCACTTCATGGCGAATATCCTCCTTCCCCATGGTATGCGGCGCATCCTTTCCAGATCAAGGGGAGATCACGCCTGGATGCAAAAACCGCTGCTTTTTAAGATGCTCCCGGCAGCCGAGCGAGCGCCACCGCTCTCCGCTGCCGTATGGATCGGACACAGGCGACCCCGAAAACAGGCCCCCATGGGCGCATTCCGGCATCAGGCGCGGAGCCTGCGGATCTCCTCGTCCAGCCGGGCGTGCAGTCTGGCGCTATAGTCGAGGGGCAGTTCGAAGACCCGTTCATCCGCCGTCAGGATCAGGATGTTTCTGGTGGAGTCGAGGATCGCGGAGCAGATTTCGCAGTGTTCCAGATGCTTCTGCACGATCGCGCGCTCTTCCGCGGACAGCTCTCCGTCCAGATAGCCGGAGATGTGGTCCCAGACGTGTTTGCAGTCTATGACCATGGGAACCGCCTCCGTCCGGGGTTGAGCCGGCGCAGTTGCGGCGCTAGCGTCGCCTGCAGCATCAAGCGGGCGCGGTGCAGGCGAACCTTGACCGCCGCGGCGCTGATGCCCAGCGCTTCGGCCGTCTCCCGGATGTCCATCTCCTGCGCCTCCCGCAGCAAAAAGACTTCCTTGTAAATGGGCGGCAGGGCGGCGATGGCCTGTTGGAGAGCCGCGCGCACCTCCAGGCGCTCCAGGGCCTCGGAGGGAATCTCGCGCCAGTCCCGGAGCAATGCGGGGGAGATGTGGCCCGGCGCCTCCTCCGGCTCGTCGAGGGATTCCAATTTGACCCCGGTTCCCCGGCGCAGCCGGCTGCGAGCCTCGTTCAGGGCAATCGAAATCAGCCAGGTGCCGAAGCGGGCCTCGGCGCGAAAGCTCTTCAAATTGCGGAAGGCCTTGAGGAGCGCCTCCTGCGCCACTTCCTCGGCGTCCGCTTCGACTTTGAGCAGAGCCAAGGCCATCACGTAAACCGAGCGTTCGTAGGGCCGGATGAGTTCATGAAACTCCTCCACGTTGCCGGCCAGAATGGAGGCGATTCTCCGCGCCTCTTCCGGCTTGCCGCCGCCGGCCGGATTGCCGCCCGCGGTCACGCCCGCTTCCGCCCCCGAAATTGTGCGGCCAGACGGACATCCGACGAAATCCGGCGTGCGCCCCGCCGCACCCCGGGAACCGGCAATCCGCTGCGACGATTCGACCCCGGATGATTTGAGCCCATTGCGCCGCCTCGGGAACTTTGGAATGACGATGGGGAAATGCTCCCGCAAACGCCAATTCGGACTTCGGGTCGAACCGGACCTTGGTTCGGGATCCATCGTTCAGGGCCCCTGGTTCGGGACAAACTTCCCCGTACGCGCCTTTAGAGGGTCTTCGCCGGCCGGAGGTTACAGAGCCGCGCCGATTTGTCGACGCAATGCTCCGGAAAACCGCACGCGGACCTTGCCGCGGCCAGGCCTCCGTTACCCAAATGAATCATCCCGAATGCGATGTCCCCGAGCCTGGAGCCTGAATGAACTTCCCGAACCGCAGATGCTTCGACTCCGCGTGAACCAAAGGCCGGTCAGGCTTCGCGCAGGGTGACAACGATTGGGTACGCAACCCTCCGTGACGGGACACTAAATCCGGTGGTGAATCCAGAGGTGAAGGCCCTCTTCCACGGCGACGATGAGCAGCGCCGCGCTGGAAAGCGCGAACTCCAATCGCTCCATGCGGAGCTTTCCCGGCGCCGGCGCGCTCTGGCGCCACCGAGAGGCAGGCCGGCTGCGCAGCCTGCGAATCCGCGCAAGGACGGCAATATTCAGGAGCGATCCGCATAAGGCGAAGAGAATCATCGGAAGGCGGAGAGGGCCGGCATGGAAGCGGCCAAGCGTCTTTACCAGCCCGGCGGCAAGGACCAACGAGCCCGCGCCGATGACCAGCCGCAGCCCACTCACGGCGACAAAAAATGTGCAGATGCTCTGCAGGACCGCAAACAGAAGGCTGGACCACGCCAGAACCTGGCGGGGCCGGTCGAGCCCGGCCTCACCCGCGGGGGCCGG
>JAJYZK010000326.1 GCA_021799945.1 Acidobacteriota bacterium | reverse complement strand
CGCGAGCGCCGACGCCGCTGCGTTCGGAGGGGCGAACGCCCCACCGGGCCTCCTGCGGCGAAAGCACCTCGCTCAGCTCCTCCGCGCTCAGCTCGGCCATGCGGCGCACCGACGCCTGCTCCAGCAGGATGCGCAGCTCATAGAGGGCATCCAACTGCGCAAAGTCGAGCGGCCGCACCTCCCATCCGTTGCGGAAGTTCACATCGAGAAATCCCTCCCGCTGCAGGCGATACAGCGCCTGGCGCACAGGCGTGCGGCTGGCGCGGGTGCGCTCGGCAACCTCGGCTTCCGTGAAACGGTCGCCGGGAAGCAGTTGGAATTCGAAAAGCTCGGTCTTCAGTTGTTCGTAAACCGAATCTGCCAGGCTTTGCGGGCGGGTTTGCGGCGGCATATCGTCGCTCGACTCACAGTCTCAGGATTCAATTACAGCCAAAATATCACCCGTCGCAACCGAATGGCCGGCCGCGTAGCAGATCGCTTTGACCACGCCTGCGGCGGGAGCCAGAACCGCCAGCTCCATTTTCATCGCCTCAACGATCAGAATTTTCTGATCGGCGTGGACTCGATCGCCGGGCTGCACCAGCACCTTCCAGACGCTGCCGTGCATTTGCGCCAGGACGCGGCGCCCCGGAGGCAGGGCGGGCGCGGAGGCCGCCACTCTGGCCGGCTCCGGCGCCGGGGATGCCGCCTCCTGGTCCTTCCAGTGGGCAATCTCCTCGGCAAACGCGCTCTTCTGACGCTCGCGGAAGGACGCGATGCTGTCCGCGTTGGCCTCGAGAAATTGCCGGTGGGCGGCGTAGTCGAAGATTTCCTCGTCGATCCGGATGGGTCGCCGCCCCATGCGGAAGGCCTCCCGATGCTCGATCAGCTCCGCCTGCTCCACCAGATGAAATCGCACCTGATCGAAGAAGCGGAGAAGCCAGGGCTTCTTCTCCGCGAACTGCGGATTTTCCAGGAACTTGTTCCAGATCGGCAGGGTGCGACCGATCAATTGATAGCCGCCCGGAGAGTCCATGCCGTAGATGCACATGTACATGCCCCCGATGCCCACGGTTCCCTCCGCCGTGAAGTTTCGCGCCGGATTGTATTTGGAGCTCAGCAGCCGATGCCGGGGATCGACGGGGACGGCGCAGGGCGCGCCCAGGTAGACGTCCCCCAGGCCGAGCACCATGTAGCTGGCCGAAGCGACGATGCCGCGCACCTCTTCTTTCGTCGCCAGTCCATTGATCCTGCGCAGAAATTCGATGTTGCTCGGCAGCCACGGCGCGTTTCCGCGCACCGTCTCCCGATAACGCTGGATGGCGGCGAGGGTGTTGGCGTCCTCAAACGACATCGGCAGGTGCACGATGCGGGTGGGAATTTTCAGCGAAGCAACGTCCGGCAGGCTCTCCTCGATCGCCTCCAGATGACGCATGAGCGCCTCCTGCCGCATGCGCGCGCCGTCATACCGCATCTGCAGCGAGCGCACGCCGGGCGACAGCTCCTCCACCGGCAGTTTCTCGGCGCGAATCGCCTCCGTCAAAAGATGGACGCGCAAGCGAAGCGCCAGATCCAGCACATCCTCGCCATATTCCATGAGGATGTAGCGATCGCCGGCCTGCCGCCACACCGCTTTGGGATGATGTCCATCGGCGCTTCGCCGGGCCAGCACGGTCGCCGATCCGTGATCGGTCGGGCGGATGGAAGCGGGGGCCGGCGGCGCCGCCGCCGCCGCTTCCAGGGTGCGGAGGCGCGCCCCCTGCGCCCGCTCCAAACCCAGCGCATCTTGGTAAGCAATGGGAATGAAGCGGATGCGATCTCCCGGCTTTACCTGACCCACCTTCCACAACTCGGCCTTGGCGATCGTCGCCGGGCAGACAAAGCCTCCGAGGCTGGGACCGTCGTGGGTGAGAATCACCGGGCTGTCGCCGGTAAAGTTGACGCTGCCCACCGCATACTCGCAGTCGTGCACGTTGGAGGGATGCAATCCCGCCTCGCCGCCGCTGCTGCGCGTCCATCGCGGCCTGGGGCCGGTCAGCCGGATTCCCAGACGGTTGGAATTGTGATGCACCTCCCAGTCGGAGGCGAAGAACTCCTCCATGGAGTCCAGCGTGAAGTAATCCGGAGCGCCATGCGGCCCATAAAGGGCCGCGATCTCCCAGCGCCGCGGATACTGGGGAATCATGGTCTTCGGCAGAGGCCGCGGGTCGCTCACCGGGGGCGGCGCGGCGCTGGCGGAGAGCGCCGGATCGCAGAGATGCAGCATGTCTCCCGCCCGCAGGATCCGACCGGCGTGCCCGCCGAATTGACCCAGAACAAAGGTTGAGCGGCTGCCCAGGTATTCCGGCGCATCCAGCCCATTGCGCACCGCCAGATAAGTTCGGCAGCCTCGCACCGCGGTCCCCACGGTCAGCGATTGCCCTGCTCGCACCTGCACCGGCTCCCACATGGGGATCGGCCTTCCCTCCAGTTCAGCCGGAGCCTCGGCCCCCGTCAGCGCGATCACCGCGTCGACGTGAAAGCGAAGATGCGGGCCGGTCAGCGTGCACTCCAGCCCGGCGGCCTGAGCCGCGTTGCCCACGATGCGGTTGCCCAGACGAAAGGCCTCGTCGTCCATGGGCCCGGAGGGAGGAACGCCGATGTCCCAATAGCCGAGGCGCCCTGGATAATCCTGTATGGTCGTGTAGGTGCCGCCATCGAGCACCTCAATGACCGAAGCCCGATAGCGGAAGCCCTCCAGATAGCGGGTTGTCGCCTCTCCGGCGACAAATCCCGGGCTGGAGATCACCTGGCGCAAAAAGTCAAGATTGGTTTCGATTCCGTGAATCCGCGTCCCGTTCAGCGCCGCGGAAAGCTTCTCCCGGGCCTCGGCGCGAGTCTCGCCGTGCGCCACGATCTTGGCCAGCATGGGATCGTAATACGAAGAGACTTCGGTTCCCGCGCCCACCCATCCGTCCACCCGGACGCCCGGCGGAAAACTCACCTCGGTCAGAATCCCGGGCGAGGGCTGAAAGTTCCTCGCCGGATCCTCGGCATACAGGCGCACTTCGATCGCCGCGCCCTGCGGCCTGCGCTGGAGCCGATCCCAGTCCAACGCCTCCTCGGCCCCCACCCGCAGCATGCACTCCACCAGATCGAGACCGGTAACCATCTCGGTTACAGGATGCTCCACCTGCAGCCGGGTGTTGACTTCCAGGAAATAAAATCCGCCGTCCGCCAGGTCGTAGATAAACTCCACCGTGCCCGCGGAGCGATAGCGGACCGAGCGCCCGAGCCTGGCCGCCGCATCCAGCAGGGCCGACCGCGTGGCCTCCGGGAGATTCGGCGCCGGCGTCTCCTCCACCACCTTCTGGTTGCGTCGCTGGATCGAACAATCCCGCTCTCCCAGCGCGGCGACCCTCCCCTGGCCATCTCCGAAGATTTGCACTTCAATGTGCCGCGCCCGGTCGATGCAGCGCTCCAGAAAGATCCCCGAGTTCCGAAAGAACTCGAGGCCGAGCCGCTGCACGCTCTCATAATTCGCCGCCAGCTCCCGCGCATCGGCGCATCGCGACATGCCGATGCCGCCGCCTCCGGCCGTGCTCTTGAGCATGACCGGGTAGCCCACCCGCTCGGCCGCGCGCAGGGTCACCTCCAGGCTGCCGAGAAGGCCCGTGCCGGGAGTCAGCGGCAGGCCGGCCCCGGCGGCCAGGCTGCGCGAGCTGTGCTTCAGTCCGAAGCTGCGCATTTGCTCCGGCGTCGGCCCCAGAAAGACGATGCCCTCCGCTTCGCAGGCCTCGGCAAACTCCGCGCTCTCGGAGAGAAACCCATAGCCCGGAAAGACAGCCTCGGCGCCCGACTGACGGCAGGCGGCCAGGAGCTTATCGATGCGCAGATAGCTGTCGGAGGGCCGCTCTCCGCCCAGGGGAACGGCCAGGTCCGCCGCATCCACATGGGCGGAGTTGCGATCCGTCTCCGCATAAACGGCGACACTTCGGATGCCCATCCGCCGCAGCGTCCGTGTGGCG
>JAJYZK010000325.1 GCA_021799945.1 Acidobacteriota bacterium | reverse complement strand
GGTTTGCGTGCGGCGGCCAGCTCGGCGACCGTGCCGGCGCCGGAGCGAGCCAGAATCAGATCCGAGAGGGCGAATTGCCGCGGCATGTCGTCGATGAAGGCCCGCACCTCCCATCTCTCCCACGGCGCGCCGGCGGCGGCATAGGCCTCGGCCGTGGCGGCGGCGTGGGAAGAGCCGGCCTGATGGAGGATGGTCAGTCCCGGAACGGCCTCGAGGAGTGACTTGGCGGCGCGAGACATGGCTAGATTCAGCGCCCTGGCGCCCTGGCTTCCGCCGATCACCAGCAGCCGCAGAGAAGACTCGGCCGGCTTCGGGGCCAGTTGGAAGAACTCGTTCCGAACCGGAATGCCGGTCACCACCCCATTGCGAAAATAGGCCAAAGCGGACGGAAAGTTGACCGCGGCCGCGCTGGCCCGTCTCCCAATCCAGCGGTTGGCCATCCCTGGAATGGCGTTCGGCTCAAAGGCCAGGGTCGGGGTCCGCGTCAGAATCGCGGCCAGCATCGCCGGTCCCGAGGCGTATCCTCCCACGCCAACCACCGCGTTGGGCCTCCATCGGCGCAGCAGGGCGATGCATTGCATCAGGCCGCGCGGCAGGGCCGCCAGCGTGGTCAGCTTCGTCCTCCAGGAGACCCGGTTGAGCTGCCCGGCCGCGATCAGCTCCAGGCGGTAGCCCGCCTGCGGCACCAGCCGCGTCTCCATGCCTCGAGCCGTCCCCACGAACCGGATCTCCGCCCCGTAGAGTTTGCGCAACTCCCCGGCGATGGCCAAGGCCGGAATCACATGGCCGCCCGTGCCTCCTCCGGCGATGAGCACGCGCATGATCTTCAGTCGATCTCCCGGGTCAGGTTGAGAAGCACGCCGACGCTGGCCAGGGTGATGAACAACGAAGTGCCTCCGGAAGAGATGAAGGGCAGAGTGATGCCTTTGGTAGGCACCAGGGCGAGCACCACGCTGATGTTGAAGAAAGCCTGAATGAGAATCGTCGCGGTAATTCCGAAGGCCAGGAACCTGGCAAACACATCTTTGGAGAGATTGGCCGCGCGCATGCCCCGCAGCCCCAGGGCGACGAAGAGCGCAACGACGGCCAGCGACCCGATCAATCCCAGCTCTTCGGCAATGTTGGCGAAGATAAAGTCGGTGTGCGGTTGCGGCAGATAGAAGAGCTTCTGCCGGCCTTCCATGAAGCCGAGCCCGTGGATCCCGCCGGCGCCGACGGCGATCAGGGACTGGATGGTGTGGAATCCGGAGCCTTGCGGATCGGCTTCGGGATTCATAAACGCCATCATGCGGGCGCGCCGCCAGGGGACGCGGAAGAGCAGGACATATAGCAGCGGCGCGGCAGCCAGCGCCGCACATCCGAAATATTTGAGTTCCGCTCCCGCAAGATAGAGCATCAGGGCCGTCACCGCGGCGCAGACCATGGCCGTGCCCAGATCCGGCTCCTGCAAGATGAGCAGGATGAAGAGGAGGCTGGGCAGCGCGGCGGGAACCAGAGTGCCCCGCCAATCGTGAATCGTCGTCAGCTGATCCTGCAGGAACCAGGCCAGAAAAAGCACCAGGACCGGCTTGGCGATCTCCGAAGGCTGAAGGGAGAAAAAGCTCCCGAAGCGGATCCAGCGATGCGTGTTGTGCGAGTTCCGCAGAAGGAAAACGCTCAGCAGAAGCAGGGTGGTGAAGGCCACCGCCGGAAAGACCACCGCGGGACGATTGAGCCGGCGGTAGTCCATCTGCATCAGCAGGGTCATCGTCAGCAGCCCGAGCACGGCCCATGCCGCCTGCTTGCTCACGAACGTATACGGCGATCCATAACGCTCCTTGGCCATCACGGCGGAGGCGCTGAAGACCATCAGCAGACCGATCAAGACCAACAAAAGCGTGACGCCAAAGATCCACTTGTCGACGCCTACGCGTTTTGCCATGCGTCCGCCTTTTCCAGAGCGGCCACCAGCTCTTTGAAGACCCGCCCCCGGTGCTCGTAATTTTCAAACTGGTCGAAGCTCGAACAGGCCGGAGCCAGCAGAACCACATCCCCGGCGGAGGCCGCACCGGCCGCGAGCTTGACCGCGTTTTCCAGCGTCTCGGCCCGCACCACAGAGGCCGCGCCGGCGATCTGGCGCTCGATCTTGGCGGCGGCCGAGCCAATGGTGTACACGGCCTTCACCCGCTCCTTGAGGAGCGGGTGAAGCTGAGAGTAGTCGGAGTCCTTGTCCTTGCCGCCAAGGATCAGATGAATCTTGGTCGGAAAGGCCTGCATCGCCTTGATCGCGGCATCGACATTGGTGGCCTTCGAATCGTTGAAATACGCGACTCCGCGAATGGTGGCCACCCGCTCCAGCCGATGCTCCACCCCGCGAAACGCGCGGACCGCGCCGGCCACCGCCTCCACCGGAACCCCGGCGATGCAGGCCGCGCAGACCGCGGCCAGAACGTTCTCCACGTTGTGTTCGCCCTTCAGCGGAATGTCGGCGACCGGAAGCACGGGAAGCGGAGAGGCCGTCTCGGAGGGCCGATACACCACCATGCCGTGGGACACAAAGGCCCCGCGCCGGAGGAGCTTCGAGCGGCTGAACCAGAAGACCGCCGCCTTCGCCCGGGCCGCGGCCTGCTGCGCGGCCGGGTCGTCGCCGTTCAACACCAGGAAATCTTCCGCCGTCTGATTCAAGAAGATCCGTTCCTTCGCCGCGACATAGTTGGCGAAGCTGCCATGGCGGTCGAGATGGTCCGGAGTGAGATTCAGGATCATGGCGATATGCGGATGGAAGCTCTCGATCGACTCCAACTGAAAGCTGGAGACCTCCAGCACCGACCACGAGTCGGCCGCGCTGCCCTCCACCAGGGAGATGACCGGAATGCCGATATTTCCACCCACCCGCACGTTGAAATCCGCAGCCTTGAAGATCTCTCCGCAGAGCGCCGTCGTGGTGGTCTTGCCGTTGGATCCGGTGATGGCCAGGATTCTGCCCTGCAGGTAGCGCGCGGCCAGCTCCAACTCCCCGATCACGGGCAGGCCGAAGGCCCGCACCTGCGTCAGTTCGGGCGTGTCGAGCGGCACGCCGGGGCTCACGACGATGAGATCCTGCCGGCGGAAGGTCAGCAGCCCGTGACCTCCAGCCTCCACCGCGATGCCTTCCTCCAGCAGGGAGGGAATTTCTTGGCTGAGAGCTTCGGCGCTTCGGGCGTCGGAGACGGTGACCTGCGCTCCCCGCCGGCGCAGAAAAAGCGCGGCGGCGATCCCCGACCTGCCGAGACCGACGACCAATATTTTCCTGCCTTTTACCTCTTGCAACCGATTCCCTTCCGGCGAAATCACTTCAACCTCCACTGCGGGATTCGCAGCCGCATGGGCGCACCTTCCGGGCCGTCAGCGCAGTTTGAGCGTGGTGAGGGCGAGGAGGGCGAATACCAGCGCGCCAATCCAGAAACGCACGATTACTTTGGACTCCGACCAGCCCATCAGCTCGAAGTGATGATGCAAGGGAGCCATTTTGAAGATGCGCTTCTTGCGCAGTTTATAGCTTCCCACCTGGAGGATGACGCTGCAGGCTTCGAGTACGAAAATTCCTCCGATAAACGGAAGCAGCAGCTCCTGCTTGATGACCACCGAGACGGTTCCGATGGCCCCGCCCAGCGCCAGCGATCCCACGTCTCCCATAAAAATCTCCGCCGGATGCGCGTTGTACCAGAGAAAGCCGAGGCTGGCGCCCACCATGGTTCCACAAAATATGGTCACTTCGCCCACCAGGGGCATGTGACCCAGCTCCAGATAGTCGGCGAATACCGCGTGCCCGCTCACATAGGTCAGCACGGTGAGCGCGGCTGCGGCGACAATGGTGCAGCCGATGGCCAGACCATCCAAGCCGTCCGTCAGATTGACCGCATTGCTGGAGCCGACGATCACCAGGACCACGACCAGCATAAAGGGTAGGTAGGCCAGAAGGCCGAGATGCGGAATGGCGCCCAGCGCCCGAATGGAGAGGTGAGGCCGCAACCGCTTGA
>JAJYZK010000013.1 GCA_021799945.1 Acidobacteriota bacterium | reverse complement strand
GCCCGTGCGAGGAACGCGGCTTCACCTGTCATAGCGAGCGGCTTCTGAGCTCCCCGCCGGTTCGCTTCCGGGCCCACTACCGCGGCCTGGGAAGCATGCGCGAACCCTGCCGCCCGGGAACCATCGAATATTTTCTGGCGGAGCGTTATTGCCTGTTTACGGTGGACCGGGCCGGGCAGGTGCTGCGGGGCGAGATTCATCACACTCCCTGGCTGCTGGAAGGAGCGGAAGCGGAGTTTGAATTCAACGACCTGCCGGCCGCTCACGGAATCCGGCTCCCCGACGCCAAACCCCTTCTGCACTACGCGCGCCAACTCGTCGTCTATCTCTGGTCGCTGGACCATGCTCCGTGGTCCGCTCTGCCCTCGCTGGAGGGGGTGGGAGCGCGCACCGCCGAGATCGTGTAGTCTTCAGTCTTCTCCTGGAGAAACGGACTTCGGCTTATGACCAACCTCGAAGGAAAGACTGCGCTGGTTACCGGGGCTTCGCAGGGCATCGGGCGGGCCTGCGCCATCCGCCTGGCCCGCGCCGGCGCGCGCATCGCGCTGGCGGCGCGCGGCGTGGACAAGCTGCGGCAGTTGCAAAGTGAAATCGAGTCCATGGGTGGGCAGGCCCAGAGTTTCGCCCTCGATATCGCCAGCGAAGCCTCCATCGCCGACGCGGCCAAATCCATCCTGGCCCACTTCGGCAGCGTGGACATTCTGGTGAATAACGCCGGCATCACTCGCGACGCTCTGCTGCTGCGCATGAAGAAGGGCGACTGGGATGCGGTCCTGGCCACCAATCTCACCGGCGTCTTTCTCATCACCCAGGCCGTGCTCAATCCCATGGTGCGGGCCCGCTGGGGTCGGATCATCAATATCTCCAGCGTGGTGGGAGAGACCGGTCAGGCGGGTCAGGCGAACTACGCGGCCAGCAAAGCCGGCCTGATCGGCTTCACCAAGTCCCTGGCCCGCGAACTGGCCTCCCGGTCGATTACGGTGAATGCGGTGGCCCCCGGCTACATCGAGACGGCGATGACCGCGGCGCTTGAGGAAAAGCAGCGCCAAGCCATGCTGACCCTGGTTCCTCTCGGGCGCCCCGGCGCCTGCGAGGAGGTGGCCCACGCCGTCGCCTTTCTGGCCTCGGCGGAGGCCGGATACATCACCGGACACGTTCTGGACGTGAACGGCGGACTGGCCATGCATTAGAATTCCGCAAATCCATCTTCCCCGGAGGAGAACGGCGTGAAACGGCATCTCCACCTCTCCAGGATTGCAATCCCCGGTCTTATCTCCCTCAAATTCACCGTCGCTCTCCTCATTCTGCCGGCGCTTCTGGCCTGGCCGGCGCTCGCATCGGCGCAGGACGGGCGGCAGGTAAGCTTCCGCAGCGGCGATGAAACGGTCCATGGGCTGCTCTATCTTCCCGCCGGCGCCGGACCTCACCCGGCGCTGGTGGTGATTCACGAGTGGTGGGGGCTCAACGACTGGGTGAAGGAGCAGGCCGCGGGCTGGGCGCGCCTGGGCTATGTGGCGCTGGCGGTCGACCTCTATCGCGGTCCCGTCGCCACCGACATGGAACAGGCGCATGAACTCATGCGGGGCCTGCCCCAGGACCGGGGCGTGCGCGATCTGGCAGCCGCGGCGAATTACCTGCGGAGCCGCAAGGATGTGGAGCGCGCGAAGATAGGCGCGGTCGGCTGGTGCATGGGCGGCGGATTCGCGCTGCAATTGGCGATCGCCGATCCGGCGCTGCGCGCCGTCGCCGTCAATTACGGCGCCCTGGCCACCGATCCGGCCGCCCTAGCCCGCATCCACGCCGCCGTGCTCGGCAATTTCGGCGGACAGGACATGGGCATTACCCCGGCCAGCGTGGAGGCCTTTACCGCTGCGATGCGCAAGCTGGGAAAGAGCGTGAATACGAAGATCTATCCGGACGCCGGCCATGCCTTCGAAAACCCCGCGAACCAGGGCGGCTACCGGCCTGCGGACACGGCCGATGCGCAGCGGAGAATGCGGCAGTTCTTCGCGCGGACTCTCCAGTGAGTGCGCCCGGCGCGCGGCCGTCGGCGCCCGGCGAGTGTTGCTCAAAGTGTTACTAAAGAGGAAACATCCGGAGACAGAATCCAATAAAATTTCTTGCTCGCGCTCCCGGCAGCATGTTAACGATGTAGCCAACAGTATTGACGGCGAAATACCTCTCCGTATTTTGGACAGCAAGAAGGCGCGCACAGCATGCAAATTGGAGTCACCATTCGCGGGTATCGGCTGCAGAAGGGCCTGTCCCAGGGAGATATTGAAAAACGCACGGGCCTGCTTCGCTGCTATCTCTCCCGGGTGGAAAACGGCCACACCATCCCCTCCCTCGACACGCTCGCCAAGATCGCCCAGGCTCTCGACCTGCCTCTTTCCCAATTCTTTGCCGAAGATTCGCTGGGCCGCGAAATGAACACCCAGAAGTTGACGGATGACGAGCTGCGCTTCCTCACCCAGATCCGGCGCTATTCCACCAATCTGAACGACAGCGACCGCAAGCTCCTGCTCGCGATGGTGAAGAAGTTCGCGGCAACCGCCACTCGCTGAAGCCGGCGCTTGTTGCTAGCGCCAGAACGAGGCGATGCCGAAGGCGCAGACCAGCAGCAGGACGATCATCCCTC
This sequence comes from Acidobacteriota bacterium, assembly GCA_021799945.1. Taxonomy (GTDB): domain Bacteria; phylum Acidobacteriota; class Terriglobia; order Terriglobales; family Acidobacteriaceae; genus PALSA-350. The sequence continues at coordinate 15,592 of JAJYZK010000013.1, read as the reverse complement.
CGAAGGCCACCCACTGGCGCAGGATAAAACGGCTCCTGGGCGCTCCGATTCGGGGCACAAGCGGTACCCCCACCGCCATCCCGCAGAGAAATCCGCCGAGATGCGCCATGTTGTCAATCTGGATGGGACTGCGAAACAGGAGCGTGGATGCTCCGATCAGAAAATTGAGCAGGGCAAAATAAATCACGCTGCGCCGCAGTTGCCTCAGCTCGGAGGCGGGAACCGGAAGCAAAGGCGATTTGAGCAGCAGGATCAGGACTCCGGCCAGTCCGAAGACGGCGCCCGACGCTCCCACGCCCACCACCCCCGGCGGGCCACCGGCAACTCCCGGATGCAGCGCCACGCTGAGCAGATTGCCGGAGATTCCCGTCAAGATATACACGGCGATGGTGCCCATGCCGCCCAGCAGCGACTCCCCTAGAAGGCCCAGGTTCCACAGGCACCACATGTTCGTGGCGATATGAATGATGCCCGCGTGGACAAAGGCGGCGGTGAGCAGGCGCCACCACTGGCCCCCGAGCAGCACGTAGGGCCCGGAGTTGGCCCCCCAGCGCAGCAGTTGCGAGACGGTGGGACTGGTGGGCGAGACGCCCGAGGCGATCATCAGCAGATACACCAGGCAGTTGACGCCTACCAGGAACCAGGTCGCCGGCGCCGCTGTCCGCAGCCCGGCGCGTCTGCGCCTGCGGGGCGGTTGCGGATACGGTTCAAATCCGGCGCCGCGCAGGGGCTCTCCGCTCTCCAGTGGCGGCAGAATCTCGGGTTGGCTCTGCATCGGTCTGCCCCGCGCTCCCGGCCCGCTCTCCGCAGCCGGCCCAATCGTAGGCTATCCTGACCCGGACTCCATGACAAATTGAGATGACAAATCGGGGCGGGAAACGGATGCCGGGAGCGCCGAGGTGCGACGATAATGGAAGCGGGAAAACGACGCGGGGCGCGCGGCCCGGCAGCTTCCGGGCTGTCGCCGTGCGGGCGTCAAAATTTCAAACAAAAGCAGGAAGTTTGTGGAAGATAAGCAGATCAAGCGGGCTATTTTGAGCGTCACGGACAAAACCGGTCTGACGGAGTTCGCCAGGCGGCTGGCGGAAGCTGGGGTGGAGCTGATCTCCACGGGAGGAACGGCGAGGAGTTTGCGGGAGGCAGGGCTCGCGGTGCGGGATATCTCCGACCTGACCGGCATCGCGGAAATGCTCGACGGCCGGGTAAAGACGCTACATCCCAAAGTGCACGGCGGGATTCTCTACGTTCGGGACGATGCGCGGCACCGCGCCGCGGTGGCCGAGCACGGCATCGAAGCGATCGACATGGTGGTGGTGAACCTCTATGCCTTCGCCAGGCATGCAAACCGCCCCGGCGCGCCGTTTGGGGAGCTGATTGAGAACATCGATATCGGCGGACCGGCGTTGATTCGTTCCGCGGCCAAGAATTTTGAGGATGTCGCCGTGGTGACCTCGCCGGACGATTACGCCGCGCTGGCCGGGGAGCTGGAGCAAAGGCGGGGCGCGCTCAGCCTGGAGACGCGGTGGTCGCTGGCCAGAAAGGCCTTCGCCATGACCGCGGCCTACGATTCGACGATCGCCGCCACGCTGCGCAGGCTGGAGCTGGCCCCGCCGGCCGAGCCTGCGGCGCCACGGGCCGCGGCCGGCTCCGACGACGGATTCCCCGGCATCCTGCATCTCTCCTGCGCCAAGGCGATGGATCTCCGTTACGGCGAGAATCCCCACCAGCGGGCCGCTCTCTACGTGGATGGGAGCGGGCTGGGAGTCGCCGGCGCGCGCCAGCTCCAGGGCAAGGAACTCAGCTACAACAACCTGGTGGATCTGGACGCGGCCTGGGATCTGGCACAGGAGTTCGGGGAGCCGGCCGTGGCGATCGTGAAACACACGAATCCCTGCGGCGCGGCGATCGGCGCTTCGCTGGTGGAGGCATATCGGAAGGCGCTGGCGACGGATCCTGTCTCCGCGTACGGCGGCGTTGTGGGAGTCAATCGCGAACTGGATGACGCCACCGCGGAGGAGCTGGCCGGGCTTTTCGTGGAGGCGATCGCAGCCCCGGCTTATAGCCGGGGGGCTCGGGAGCGGCTGGGGCAAAAAAAGAATCTCCGGCTGCTGGAGGTCAAGGCGGTCGCGGCAACCCCCGGGCGGCCGCAGCCCATGGTCAAGCAGATCTCGGGCGGGATTCTGCTCCAGGACAAGGACGAGGGGCAGGACCTGTCCCCGGAAGGCGAAGCCGGCCTGCGCGTGGTCAGCGCCCGCCCTCCTTCGGATTCGGAAATGCGGGAGCTGCTCTTCGCCTGGCGGGTGGCGAAGCATGTGAAGTCGAACGCGATCGTCTATACGAGAGACGGCCAGACCCTGGGCGTGGGGGCCGGGCAGATGAGCCGGGTGGATGCGGCGAAGTTCGGCGCCGCAAAGTCCGTTCTGCCGCTGGCCGGCAGCGTGGCCGCCTCGGATGCCTTCTTTCCCTTCCCGGATGGCGTGGAGGCGGTGGCCGCCGCCGGGGCCACCGCCGTCATCCAGCCCGGAGGCTCGGTCCGCGACGATCGGGTGATCGAGGCCGCCGACCGGCTGGGATTGGCCATGATCTTCACCGGGATGCGCCACTTTTTGCACTGAGTCTCCGCCTCTTCCCCGGGCCGCCGCCCGTGCCGGCACGGAGGTAATCGCGTCGGCGCGGCGGGAGCCGCCAAATTCTCGGAGCCGGCTGTAACCGACGATTCACCCGATCCCCGAAGCGGCGGCGGGAAAGCTCCGGGAGCGTTACAATCGTTTATGAAAGAGCGGGGATTTCGGCAGGCGCACTGGATCACGCAAAGTGAACAGGAACTGTAAGGTCAGACGCGGGTTTATGTCCTCAGGCCGGCGTCCACGAGCGTGAGGTTTGGAGATGTGAATGCCTCGGCTTGCAGGAGACCCAATGCAGGAATGCCCAAAATGACCAGCAAGGCCACGCAGGCAGCAGCAAATAGGCAGCGGAGGAGTTCGGCCACGGCTGGCCATCCGGTCTGGTTCGCCGCTCGGCTTGGGGTTCTGTTCGGGACTCTGGGAGCGGCGGGGTGGGCGCAACAGGCCGCGGCCCCGGCTGCTCCAAAGCCGGCGCAAGCGCCGGCCGACGGCGCGCCTGCGGCCGCCCCGGACCGCGCCTCCGCCTATTACCACTTCGCCCTCGCTCACGTGTACGAGGACATGGCCACCAACTACGGCCGGCCGGACTACGCCACCCGCGCCATCGAAGAATACAAACTCGCGCTCAACGCCGATCCCACCTCGAAGTTCCTGAACAGCGGCCTGGCCGAACTTTACCTGCGGACCGGTCGGGTGCGGGAAGCGGTTCTGACCGCGCAGGAGACGCTCAAGAGCGATCCCAACAACCTGGAGGCGCACAAGCTCCTGGGCCGGGTCTATTTGCAATCTCTCGGCGATCTGCAGAGCGGAGGGCCTTCCGAGAAGGTTCTGCAGCTCGCCATCGCCGAATACAACAAGATCGTGGAGCTCGAGCCCAATGACGTGGAAAGCCTGCTGCTGCTGGGCCAGCTTTACACGCTGAATCACGATACGCAGCGCGCGGAGCAGGAATTCAAAGCGGCGCAGAAGATCGATCCGGGTTCCGAGGATGTGGTGCTCAACCTGGCGCGCGTTTACGGAGACGCGGGCGACGTAAGGCGGGCGATCGCGGTGCTGGAGGCGGTGCCCGCGGACGATCGCACGGCCAAGATCGACTACGCACTGGGGGTCAGCTACGACCAGATTCACGATCCCCAAAAAGCAATTGATGCCTACTCGCAGTCGCTCGATCTGGAGCCGGACAATCTGGACGCCGAGCGTGGACTGGCCCAGGCCCTGCTGTCCGATAATCAGCTGGACGCCGCTCTCAAGCACTTCGAGTCGATCTCGGCCGCCGATCCGCAGGATGCTCAGACTTATCTGCGCATCGCGGAGATTCAGCGCCGCGAAGGCCATTACGAGCAGGCGCTGGCCACCCTGAAAAAAGCCAAGTCCATGGCCTCCGATTCGATGGAGATCAGCTTCAATGAGGCCCTCATCGACGAAGCGCTCGGACAAAATGCGAATGCCGAGACGATTCTGCAGAGTCTGGTCGATCAGACCACCCGTACGGATGGCCAATACAGCGACGGCGACAAAAACAACCGCTCGGTCTTCCTCAATCAGTTGGCGAATGTCTATCGCGCGGAGAAGAAGCTGGACCTCGCGGTGCAGCAGTATCAGAGCATGATCGCGCTGGGCGGCGATTACGAGGACAGCGGGTATCGCGGAATGGTGGACGCCTACCGCGATGCGAAGCAATACGATAAGGCCACGCAGGCAGCTCGGCAGGCCGCGCAGGCGATGCCGAAGGACAAAGGCATTCAGCTCATGCTGGCCGGCCAGCTTGCCGACACCGGCCAGGTGGACGAAGGCATCAAACTGGCCCAGGCCCAACTCAATGGAACCCCGGAGGATCGCGAGGCCGAGCTGGCCTTGGCCCAGATCTATACCCGTCTGCGCCGCTGGAAGGAGGCCGGCGAGGAACTGGACAAGGCCGAGGCGTTGGCTACGTCTCCCGACGACAAGATCTATGTCTACTTCCTGCGCGGAGCCCTGGAAGAGCGCCAGAAGCACTACGACGCCGCCGAAACGCAGTTCCGCAAAATCCTGGCCATCGACGCCGATAACAGCATGACCCTGAACTACCTCGGCTACATGCTTGCGGAGCGCGGGGTTCGCCTGGACGAAGCCCTGACTATGGTGCAGAAGGCGGTTCAGCTCGATCCGCAGAACGGCGCCTACCTGGACTCCCTTGGCTGGGTCTATTACAAAATGGGTCAATACGCGCTCTCCGAAGCGGACCTCCGCAAGGCCAGCGAGCGGCTTTCCACCGATCCAACCGTGCACGACCACCTTGGCGATCTCTATGAAAAGACCGGAAGGTTGAAGCTGGCCGCCGCGCAGTGGGAGCAGAGTCTGCGAGATTACTCCACCGCTATGCCCGGCGACTCGGAGCCCGGCGATGTGAATAAAGTGCAGAAAAAGCTGGAGAGCGCCAGGGTGAAACTGGCCAGGGAAGAATCGTCCGCGGCCGGCTCGAAGCAATAGGACGTGGCGGAAGACAGCGCGAACTCCCCGTTGTACGCACTGCCCGGGGCCTGCTCCGTTTCAGATCTCGATCCGCTGTTGACGAGCCGGGAATATCCGGAGCCAAATCACCCGTACCGCACGCCCTTCCAGCGCGATCGGGCGCGCGTGATTCACGCCCGCTCCTTCCGCCGCCTGGCGGGCAAGACCCAGGTCTTCACGCATCGCTATTCCGACCACTTCCGCAGCCGGCTCACGCACACCATGGAAGTGGCGCAGATCTCCCGCACCGTCGCCAACGCGCTCCATCTGAACGAAGACTTGACCGAAACGCTGGCCCTCGCGCACGACATCGGGCACCCTCCCTTCGGACATGCCGGCGAGCAGGCTCTGGATGATGCGATGCGGCAGTTCGGCCTTCGTTTCGACCACAACCTGCATGCCCTGCGCATCGTGCGGTATTTTGAAATCCGCTACGCCGCCTTTCGCGGACTCAATCTGACCCTCGCCGTGCGGGAGGGAATCGTCAAGCACTCGCGCGAGTATTCTCCCGAAGACCATCCCGAGCTGGGCGCGTACTTTCCGGGCCGGCGTCCGCCGCTGGAGGCGCAGATTATCGACCTGGCCGACGAGATCGCCTATGTGGTCGCGGATATCGACGATGGCCTGGAGTCCGGAATCCTCGATATTGGCGGACTGCAGAGAAACGTAACGATCTTCGACCGTTTTTTTTCGCAGATGCGGGGAGAATACGCGAATGCGGAGGAGAAGTTGCTCGTCAACGAGGCGCTGAAACGCATGCTGAATGCGCTGGTGGGCGACCTGATCCGGGAGACCGCGGCGCGCGTTCGGCGGCCGGGCATCGACGGCATCGAAGGAATCCGCGCCGCGCCGGAGCGCCTGGCCGGGTTTTCGCCGGGGATGGAGGAGCGGCGTCTGGAGGCCAAGCGCTATCTGTTCACGGCCCTGTATCAAAGCGAGGAGCTGCGGCAGGATCAGCAGGAATCCACCGCAGTGGTGCGCGAGCTGTTTCAGGCCTGGGTCCACGACCCTTCCCTGCTTCCGGCCGCGTATTATTCGCAGATTCCGCGCGAGGCTCCGGCGCGCGTCGCCGCGGATTACATCGCCGGCATGACCGACCATTACATCCTGAGGAAACATGGCGAGTGGCGAACACGCTGACCCCGCGTCTTCAATCCCTTTGCTCGATCCGGTTGAGCAATCGGGGAGAAGTTTCGCCTGGAGCCGGTCGCCGGAAGGCAGGGACGACGATGACCGATCTTGAATATCTTCGCGCGGCCCTGAGCGAGGCCCGCGCCGCGGAGGCGGCCGACGAGGTCCCGGTGGGCGCCATCGCCGTGTTTCAGGGGGAAATCGTGGGGCGAGGACAGAACCGTACGCTGCGCGATCTGGATCCCACGGCGCATGCGGAAGTGATCGCGCTGCGTCAGGCGGCCCGGCGCCTGGGCAACTTCCGCCTCACCGGCTGCGAGCTGTTCGTCACCCTGGAGCCCTGCGCCATGTGCGCCGGAGCCATGATCCAGGCCCGCATCGCGCGACTGGTCTATGCCGCCCCGGATCCGAAGGCGGGAGCGGTGACCTCCGTGCTGCACGTCCTGAACCACCCCCGCCTGAATCATCGAATCGAAGTCGCCGGCGGCGAGCTGGCCGAGGAGTGCGGCGAATTGCTGCGGGAGTTTTTCCGCCGCCGGCGGGAGCCCGGATTTTTCACAGAGGTAAGGGCGCAGGAAAGGACCAGGGAAGAAAACGCGGGAAAAGGCCGCTAATTTCCCGGCATCACTGCGGGGATGAGCTCCTCTCCTTCTCTGTCGCTGCCCGCGTGAGATCCGGGTTAGGATCAATGCGACGGTTGCAAGAGGAAGCGAGCGTGCACGAATGACCCTCCGAAACAGCCACCTCCTGGCTGGATGCCTTGCCGTAACTTTGTTCGGTTCCTCCAGCCTGACCCCGGCGCAGCCCGCCAAGCCTCATGGCAGGGGATTGACCACCGTGGCCGACGTGCCGATGCCTGGACCGGCGGTGAGGTTCGATTATCAGAGTTTCGATCCCGCGAGCGGACGGCTGTATATCGCCCACATGAATGCGGACCAGCTCGTCGTTTTCGACGTGCGGAACCGAACGCTGGTCGCCAATCTCAATGGATTCCAGCGGGTGCACGGCGTCTTCGCCGCTCCTCCGGTTCATCGCGTATTCGCATCGGCGACCGGGGACCATCAGGTCGTTGCGGTCGATACCCGGACGCTGCAGATTGTGGGTCGAGCGGGGCCGATCGACTACCCGGACGGGCTGGCCTATGCGCCCAGGCAGGGGAAAATCTTTGTCTCCGACGAGCACGGGGGCGTCGATGCGGTCATCGACGCGGCGAGCGTCCGGCTGATGGACGCCGTCCCTCTCGGCGGCGGGGCGGGAAACACCGTGTACGAGCCGGTCTCCGGACACATCCTGGTGGGCGTGCATCAGTTGAACCAACTCGCCGTCATCGATCCGGCGACCGACCGCATCGTGGGCCGATACTCACTTCCGGGAATCGAGAATCCGCACGGAATCGCCCTGGACGTCGCTGGCCGCGCGGCGTTCGTCGCCGGGGAGGAAAATCATTCTCTGGCGGTGGTCGATCTGAACTCGATGAAGATTCTTTCCACATACGAGGTGGGTGACGATCCCGACGTGCTGGCCTTCGATCCGGGCCTGAAACGGCTGTACGTGGGGGCCGAGTCCGGCTCGGTAACCATCTTCGGCTACGGGAACCGGAGACTTACCTTGCTCGGCACGCTCGAAATGCCCCATGCGCACACCGTGGCCGTCGATCCGCAGACCCATCTCGTCTACTTTCCACTGGAAGATATCGACGGCCGTCCCCTCTTGAGAATCATGCGTCCGGATTGAGGCTGTGCGGCGAAGATGCCGCGGCCACCTTGCTCCTCTTTTGCAATTCCGATTTCCGGAATGCGCCATTCCGGCAAATCCCACCCCGAACCACGCGATCGACAAACCACGGCAAGGAGACCCGCGATGGCATACAGGCCGGCGGCCCACCGTGCGGCCGAACCGGAGGGGGCGGTTGAGCGGCGCGGCGACCGCAACGAATCGCTCACGGTGCTGCGAGCCTGTGAGGTGTTGCGGTCCTTCCGCCGCACGGGCGAGGAACTGTCTCTGCAGGAAGCGATGTCGCGCAGCGGTCTGCCCAAGACCACGGCCTTCCGTTTGCTGCGCACGCTGGTCCACGGCGGCGATAGACGCGATGGCTCCGAAGGGTCGCGCCGCCGCCGTCTATAGCATTTTCCGGGATGGTATGGACCGAAGCTGCGAACCTGGATGCGAACCTGGAGCGGGTTTTGCATCAGGAAAAACCCGCTCGAACGGATCTCAAAAAGTTCACAGGATTCCGGAGGACGCCCTCGACCGCTTCTCCTTCCGCGGCCCTCGACAATTCCGGCGCGGCGGCCACGCGATTGGCGCTCTCTCGCGTCGATGCCCTTCATTTTGCGAAGATCGGCCTCGCGGAACTGCTGGCGTCACCGCCGGAATTGTTCTTCGGTCACCTGCTCCATCCAATCGACGACCTTGCCGTCCAGGCTCTCTGCAATGGCAATGTGCGTCATCCCGGTCGTGGCCGTCGCTCCATGCCAGTGCTTTTCGCCTGGGGAGAACCAGACCACATCGCCGGGGCGAATCTCTTCGACCGGCCCGCCTTCTCGCTGCGCCCAGCCGCATCCGGCCGTCACGATGAGCGTCTGGCCTAGGGGGTGCGTGTGCCATGCCGTCCGGGCGCCCGGCTCGAAGGTGACCGTGGCTCCGGCGACGCGAGCCGGGCCGGTCCCTTGAAATGGCTGGTCAATGCGCACCGAGCCTGTAAACCACTCCGCCGGACCTTTCTTCGATGGCTGCGAGCCGAGACGTTTGATTTCCATAGTTGTTCTCCACGAGGATGCGGATTGATGATCGCATGGCGGGAGCCTTCCGGGCGAAGCTCCGTTCGAGCGGCCGGCTGGAACACGCTCAACAGCTCCCGGCATTCCGAGTAGCGCCCCGATGCGCAAGGCCGAAATTCCCAATGATTGCGGCATGATCTTCGATCTGGCGAATACAGGGGAGTGGTGGGCGGTGAGGGACTCGAACCCCCAACCTCCTGCTTGTAAGGCAGGCGCTCTAACCGGCTGAGCTAACCGCCCCCGGAGAGTGTGATCGTATCACGCTCCGCCTCGCCGCTCTCCTGCGGCCGGCCTGCCGCGCCGAGCGGCCAACGTTCTGTTACCTTCATACCCATGCCGATTCGAACCCCGATTTCCCTTCGCCGCGGCAGGCCCGCTCCGTCTGCATTCACCGCGGGAGCCCACCTCTCATGAGCGCTTCGCGAGACGCATCGTTTTCTATCGGCGTGGATCTGGGAGGCACCAATCTGCGCGTCGCCGCCTTCGATTCCGAATGGAAACGCCTTTCCTACATGGCTCTTCCCACCCGCGTCGCGGCGGGACCGGAGGCGGTCGCCGCCGACATGGCAGGCGCCGTCCGCTCCCTACTTGGCGAGCACGCCCCGAAAAGAGAGTTTCGCGGCGTCGGCGTTGGCAGTCCGGGACCGCTGGAGCTGCCGGCGGGAAAATTCCATCAGCCGCCGAATCTTCCCGGCTTCGACGGCTTCGAGCTGCGCGCGGCTCTCGAATCGGCCCTGCAGCGCCCGGTCGTGGTCGAATGCGACGGGCGGGCCGCCGCGCTGGCTGAGTGGAAGCTGGGGGCGGGGCGGCTCGTCCCGGGAGATTCGATGTGCATGCTCACGCTGGGCACCGGCGTGGGAGGCGGCATCGTTCTGGACGGGAAACTGTGGCGCGGCATGACCGGCATGGCCGGCGAAAATGGCCACATCGCCCTCGTCCCCGACGGGCTTCCCTGCGGCTGCGGCGGACGCGGGTGCCTGGAGCAGTATGCCTCGGCCACCGCGATTCAGCGGGCGGCGAAGAAGCTGGCCGCAAGCGGCGGGGCGCCGGCGATCGCCCGTCTCCAGGCCGAAGAGGGCGAGATCGCCGCCAAGAGCCTCGCCGCTCTCGCCCGGTCCGGCGATCTTCAGGCTCGCGACCTCTTCGCCGAACTTGGAGGATTCCTGGGCATGGGCCTGACCGCCCTGATCAACACCCTGAATCTGCCGCTCTATGTCATTGGGGGAGGGCTGGTGAGCGCCTGGGATCTCTTTGCGCCGTCGATGTTTGAGAGCCTTCGCCGCCTGTGCTACGTGTACCGGTTGAGCCAACCCGCGGACCCCGCGCGGCCGGCCCCGCGGGCAACCAACCTGGTCCCGGCGGTTTTGGGCTCGGAGGCCGGCTTGCTGGGGGCCGCGATGCTGCCCTGCCAGAATGACTGAGGAGGCCGCCCCGATCAATCCGGCCGCCTCTCCCGCCTTTGATCCAAACCGGTCATTCCATGCGGCCGGTAACTGAATGATTACGGGACGCGTGTAACGCAAAAGTTCATGTTTTGTCCTGAAACGCTGCACTAGAATCGCTGAAGGGCGCGCCCGGCCGCTCGATCGGGCGGCGGGGGCGCATTCCGGAACGCGGTGAACTTTCGAGATTCCGTTCGCCTGGGTTTTCTCTTTAGGAAAAACCCTCTCCTGCTTCGCGGCTTCGGTCGACGTCTTTCCGGAAAACGCCGGCGGCGGCGGGATCTCTCAGCGAGGATGGAGTGCAGCCGGAGATTCCCGGAATTCCCGCCGAATTCGAGTTGGTTCTCGCCTGCGCCCGCTGGCCGCACGAGCCGCCGACCCCCGATCGCCTGCGTGAACTCGCGGGAAAGGTTGGCTGGCCGCTGGTGGTCGAGATGGCCGCTCACCACAAGGTGATTCCGCAATTGGCGCGCTGTCTGGAAGCAGTCGCGCCGGACGCGGCGCCACCCCGCGAAGCCCGGATCCTCCGGGCCGGCGCGGTGGGAAACGCCTGCCTCTGCTCCCAGCACGCCGCCTTTCTCCAGCGCATACACCGGCGCTTGGGAGAGGCGCACATCGGGTATCGGGTGCTGAAAGGCATCCCTCTGGCCGTCCTGGCCTACGCCGACCCTCAGTTGCGCGATGTCGGGGATATCGACCTGCTTATCTCCCCGGGCGATCTTCAAGAGGCGGAGCGCATCCTGCTCCAGGAAGGCTTCTTGCGCAGCGAACCCGAGGGGCCGCTGACGCCGCGCCGGCTGCGCGCGTATCTGGCGCACCAGAAAGACTTCAGTTTCCGCCATCCCTCAAGCCGAATCGCCCTCGATCTGCATTGGCGCCTTTTCCGCAATCCGCTGCTTCCCGGCAACGCGGAGATTGCCGGCTGCGGCATGCAGGCCTTTTCCCTGGGTGGCGAAAGCATCCCGGCGCTGCCCACCGCCGAACTGTTTCTCTATTTATGCCAGCATGGCGCGCTGGACGGCTGGCTTCGTCTGAAGTGGATCTGCGATATCGCGTTTCTCCTGCGGAGCCTGGGGCCGGATGAGTGGGAGAGAACCTCGGCGCTGGCCGCCGAGCGAGGGATCCTGCCGGAGCTCGCCGCGGCGGTGCTTCTCTCCGAGGAACTGCTGGGCGCGCGCTTACCTGCTCGGTCGCCCGCTCTCTTCCCATCCCTGGCGCAGCTCGAAGCCGGAAGGCCGGCCACCACGCGCATTCTGCGTTTCGCTCACAAGCTTCTCCGCTCCAACGGATACCGGCCGGCGAGAGAGGCGGTAGCAGGCCCGGCCTGGTTCTTCAATGAGCTTTTCCTCCACTCCGGCCTTCGATACCGCCTCGAACTCCTGTGGCGGGCTCTGTTCCGGCCGCGCGTCTGGCAGGCCGTCGATCTTCCGGATTGGCTTTTTCCGCTTTACGCCATCCTCAGCCCGTTGGAGTGGATCGCCTTCCGCCTGCGCCGCGCGGCCCGGGGGCCTGAGCGATCCGGCCCCGCTTCCGGCCGCCGCCTGCTTTTCCGGCTCTTCGATCTGAAGCTGGGCGACGCCGCGCTGGCCGTCGAGGCGGCTGGAATGCTCCTCTTCTTCCGGGTCGCGCTGCGATTCCTCTCCGTGCAGCGCCTGACAGCCTGGATGGGCGCCGCCCGCCGGCCAGGCCGCGCTTCGGCGGAGAGGAACGCGGGCGACACCCTGCGGCGCATCGAGTGGGCCATGGACGCGGTGGTGCGTCACTCTCCCCTCACCTTTGTCTGCTTTCCCCAGTCGCTTGCGGCCTACTTCATGCTCCGCCGCCGCGGCATTGCCGGCACGCTCTTCTACGGCGTGGCGCGCGGCGCGAACCGCCTGCAGGCGCATACCTGGATCAAGGTGGGCGACCGGATCGTGGTAGGCGGCGAAGGAGAGCCTCAGTTCACCGTGCTGACCACCTTTCCCTGAACCGAGGCCTATCGGCCCCGCACAAAGTCCTCGATGGCGTCTATCGTCTCTTCCATGTGCGCGAGACCCCAGGGACGAATGAGACGCCAGGCGTCGGCCGAGGCGGCGACGCGGCTGCACTGCAGAAAGTTCCGGTCCCGCTGCCCTGTCGCCTGCAGCAGGTAGGCCTGATGCGTAAGCGCCATCAGCAGGGGCACCGTCTGGGCTCTCGTCAGCTTCCTGAATTCCACCTGCCCGTGGCGCCGCGCCTCCGGAGTCCTGGCGCGGTCTTCGCTACCGTCATTGCTACCGCCATGGGTACGGTTATCGATCCCGTCCTCCCCGCGCTCCAGGAAGAGGAGTTTGCCGATGGGCTCGGGCCGGCGAGGATCGTCCAGCGGGAATCGGTACTTATCGTCGGCGCTGAAAACCCGTTCCAACCCATCGGCGCCCCATCCCAGCTCCTGCAACGAATGCCGCCAAAGCTTGAGCCATGGAGCGGCGGGGATCGCCATGGGGCGAGGCGGCTCATCGGCGTTCACCAGGCATATGTCGTCGGAAAGCACGCGCAGTCCGCGCCGCGCGAGGTGCGCCGCGACGGAGGACTTGCCTTGACCGGATGGAGCCAGAAAGGCGACCGCTTCCCCTCCGGAGCTCACCGCGCTGGCGTGCAGCGGAAGAAGGCCGCGCTGCTGGCAGAGGACGATGAAGGCGGCGCTGAGCAGATACGCGCGCAGGTCGAGGGGCGGCGCATTCGCCTCCGGTTCGACGACGATCTCGCTGCCGCCGGAGACCAGATAACGGCCGATGCCGGGGATGCGCAAAAGAAACTGTGAAGGCGTCGCAAAGCAGTCCGGATCCAACTCCACCGCGCCTTCAATCCTGGCGGGAACATGGCCCAGGCGGATTGTCGCTCTGCGCCTGGAGTCCGCTTCTTCCGCCGACTTCTCCAATTCGGGCAGGGGGATCTCCGAGGCCAGCGCAATGCCTCCGAGAGCATACACTCCAGAAACCTTCCCCATCGGCCATCCCCAAAAAGTGTAAGAACAGCGCCACCCAAGTGCGGCTCGGAAACGTAGAAAAATCGCCGCTCCCGCATTAGTATCTACTCATACAACCTCGGCCCGGGAGAATCGATTGACCGCGGTTACCTCCTGCGCTACTCTCTACCCAGAGCGTGCGATAGGACGGCGAGAGCAAGTATTCTGTCCAAACTGCAATCCAGGGAGCTTCGATGAAGAGCTACGACAACCAAGTTCACGGCAATTGCTACCGCCTAGCGGGAGAGGCCAAAGAACCGTGGGTCAGCCCGTCGTTGGAGATCATCGCGCTGCAAAGCGCGGAAGGTGGCACGCATCCCTCCAATACGGACGGATCCGGTGGACACTACACGCGTCCTCGTTCCTGACCGTCGTTCTATCCGCGGATTGCCCGTCCGGCGACAAAAAATCCTCACTTCTTCACCGGAAAACTTCGCGCACAACCTGCGAAGCCATTTCCGCCCGTCGCGGCCGGGGGATCGGCGCTATGGGTTCCCTGCGGCCCGGCCGCCGCGATGAGCGCGATCGCCGGGCTATGGTCGTTCGACGGCGCAATTGCGGTTCCCGAGGCCTCCGCGAAAATGCTCGACGCCCTGCGCATCTATGGCGCGGACGATTGCGCGCATTACGCCCAGCCGCGCATCGCCATGGGCCGCTGCCTGCTCCGGCTGCTGCCGGAGGACCGTTTCGACCGCCAGCCCCTTTCCGCGCAAGGCGTCACCGCCATGGTGGCCGATGTCCGAGTGGACAACCGCCCACAACTCGCACGTGAGCTGGGACTGGAGTCCCCGGACGAGATGTCGGATAGCTCCCTGCTGCTTGCGGCCTGGCTGCGCTGGGGCCAGGATTGCCTGGAGCATATCGACGGCGCCTACGCATTCGCGCTGTGGGACGAACGGGAGCCCTCTCTATTCCTGGCCCGGGATCACACCGGGGAGAGGCCCCTGTTTTACTCCTCCGCCGAGCGCTGGTTCGCCTTCGCCTCCATGCCCAAGGGCCTGCACTCCCTGCCTTTCATCGGAGCCGAAATCGATGAGGAATACGTCGCCCACTATCTGACGCTGGCGAATATGCCGGCCGCGCGCTCCATCTTTCGGCGCATGGAGAGCTTGCCGCCCGGCCACGCCCTGCGCGTACGCTGCGGCGAGGTCAAGCTGCGTCGTCATTGGAGCCTTCCCCAGCCGGGGAGTCTCCACCTGCCGTCCAATGAGGAGTATCTTGACGCCTTTCGCGCGATCTTCGACCAAGCCGTGCGCGCGCGTCTCCGCACCACCGGAGCGGTTGCGGCGCAATTGAGCGGCGGCCTCGATAGCGGCTCGGTGGCCGCCACAGCGGCTTCCATCCTGGGTGCCGCCGGGCGCGAATTGATCTGCTTCACGGCGGCGCCCAGCCCGGCCTTCCAGCCGGCGTCGAGCGGAACGCACTTCAGCAATGAGGCGCCCTATGCCGCGGAGGTTGCGGCGCTCTATCCCAACATCCGCCATTTTGCCGTCGAATCGGGCGATCTGAATTTTCTCGACATTCTCGAAGGCAACAACATGCTCTACGATCACCCCTGCTTTGCGCCCACCAACGAAGTATGGTCCAACGCGATCCTGGACCGGGCGCGGAGCCTGGGCGTGACCGTGCTGCTGAACGGAAACTGCGGAAACTCCACGCTCAGCTACGGCGGCATGCCGGCCTTCTCGGCCTGGTTTCGCGCCGGGCAGTGGCGGACGCTGCTTCGGGTCGCGCGGGAGCTGAAGGCTGCCGGAAGCGCCTCTTTCCGCTCCATCGTGCGCCATGCGATCTGGCCCTCTCTGCCCTTCCCGCTGCGAGCTCTCACCGATCCGCATATGCGCGGATTCTCACTCGACTACAGTCCGTTGCATCCGGAAATCGCCCGGCGCATGGGTCTCGAACGCAGAGCCCTCCGGGACCTGCATACAACGCCGTTGATCGGGCGCGATATGCTCGGCAACCTGCTTGCATACGGCGACATCGGCGAAATGGCGATCGCCGCGCAAGGCGGATGGAGGCTGGACCTTCGCGATCCCACCTTCGACCGGCGCGTGGCGGAGTTTTGCATGGCCGTGCCGCTGGAGCAGTTCCTGCTAGGCGGAAAACAGCGCTCGCTCGCCCGCCGGGCCATGGCCGGGC
>JAJYZK010000324.1 GCA_021799945.1 Acidobacteriota bacterium | reverse complement strand
GGAGGCTACTGCGCCGGAATTCTGACCCATACCGCGCTCAATGAGAACCTGACCATCGAATACAACAATTTCATTCACGTCGAGGAAGGGATCCATTTCATTCAGATCGCGAGCTACCACCCAGGCTCTCCGGCCAGCGCATGTTCGACCTGTGTGGTCGAGTATAACTACATATATAACTACCACCGGATCGGATTCGAGTTCCAGATAGTGGCCACGAACGAGCTGTATTTCGATCATAACGCAATTGTAGATCCACTGGGAGCCAGTTATGGGACATTCGCGATCTCGCTGGCATGCTGCACCTACTCGACGGATCAGCAGGCTCCGGGATATTCTCCGGCGTATTCCCTGAACGACAATGTTCTGCTGGCGACGGTAGCGGGATACCAATGCCCGCCCTTCGGGGTGGAGTTCTGGGGAGACGGCGCGACGGGAACCAATAGCCTGGTCCAGGGCCTCTTCTGCAACGGATATACCTGGGGCTACGGCGCGGCGCCCTGGGCCATCAGCAATAACTATATTTGCGGACCGAATTTCGCCGGCGGGGGAGGGTATATCTCCAATGAAGAGCATCAGAACAACCCGCCGGCTCAGTCCGGCAATGTTACCGCTCCCGGCTGCTCGGCCACGGCTTCGACGGCGCCCAGCATCTCTCCGGCGGGCGGATCGTTTTCCGGCTCGCAAACGGTTAGTTTGACCGATACCGGTCCCAATACCAGCATCTGGTACACGACGGACGGCAGTGCGCCCGTGCCCGGCTCGGGAACGGCGCAGATCTATACCGGACCGTTTACGCTGACCGGCGGGACCACGGTGAAAGCCGTCGGGATGTGGGGCGCGGCGAACCAGCCCACCAGCTACCCCGCGGGGTATGGCTATATTCCGAGCAGCGTGGTCACCGCGACCTTTGCTCCGGCCGCGGCCTTCAAGAGAGCGGGCGCCACAGCCGCGTCACCCTCCGGCGGAGCGGCGGCTATGGCGGCGCCGGCCTCCCATGCGGCGGGCGGCGCGGCAGCGATTCCGGTCCCGAATCCGGTGCTGCAGTCGGTGTCCATTGCCCCCGCTTCATCCTCGGTCGCCATCGGCGAGTCGATCCAGGTAAAGGCCACGGCCGTGTATAGCGACGGATCGAGCCGAGACGTAACCGGGAGCTTCCTCTGGAATTCATCGGATGAACGGACCATTGCCGTGAGTCCTTCGGGCGCCGTCTCCGGGCTGGCGAGCGGACGGGCGGCGCTTTACGGATCCTATGACGGAATGCAGGCCTCCGCGGAGGCTTCCAGCGCGATCGGCGATGTGCAATGGAGCGGACCGCTGGTCATCGCCCGCGGTGGCGTCTATACGGGGAATTGGCAAAGCACGGATGCGAAGACGCCGGCGGTCAGCATTGCGACCACGGAGCCCGTGGTGATCGAAAACTCGCGGATCCGAGGGGTGGGAGCACTGATCCAGTCCGCCCGCGATGGCGCGGACCTGACCGTGCGGAACAGTATCGGCGTCGGGCTGACCCCGGCTGCGAAAGGCCAGCCGAACGGAGATTTTCTGGATGCGTCGTCGCCGTCGCATCTCGACGTGGAAAACAACTATATGGAGAACCTCCGTTACGGAGTGGTGGTGAACGGCTTCTCCCCGGGCGCGGCAGGGGAGCGGACGCTCACCATACGGGCGAATCGAGCGCGCAATATCAGCTCCCGGTTGGGCGACGGGGCCGGCGGATATCTGCCCGCAGGAATGGGCCAATCGGCGGTCTCCAGCTTCGTCAAGCTCGAAGACCTGCACTCCGTGCCCGGGATCGATGTCGGATGGAACGAAATTGTCGATTCATCCGCGCTCAATCCGCCGGACGCCGTCATCGAGTTATATCGTTCCAGCGGGACCGTGAATCAACCGCTCGACCTGCACGACTCGTACATTCAGAGCATTGCGGCGCCGCAATCGTCCGGGGATGCATTCCACGGCGCCGGCATCAAGATCGACGGGGCCCCGGAAGATACGGAGCAGAATGCCTCCGCCTTCGCCTTCGTGCATCGCAATCAAGTAGTTGGGGCCTTCGCCTTCGGGATCGCGATCGCCGCCGGACATGACAATCTCGCCGCGAACAACCGCGTGTTTTCCAGCGGAGTCTTTGCCGACGGCGCGAAGAGCCGGGCGCCGGGGGCCGGGCTGAGTATCGCCGACGCTTACGGAAATCTGGAGCGCGGCAGCAGCTACAACAATTCCATGCAGGATAATCTCGCCGGATGGCAGTGCTGGAGCGCTGCCTGCGCCGACCAGGGATATCGCCGGGATTTGTATCTGCCGGCGTCGCCCGCGGACTATTCCACCAACGCGGCGGTGACAGCCGGAAAAATCACCCCGGCGATGGAAGAGGGCGAGTACCAATTGTGGCTGAGAAAGGCGTCCTCCGCCGGAGTTCAGGTGGGGCCAAGCTTTTGATCCCCGATTTCTGAAGGGGTCGAGGACTGTGCCGCGCGGGCCTGTGCGATAAGATCGTAGAATGCGCTTCAGGCCATGGTTGAGGTATCTTTTGCTGTGGATCGGCGCCGCTCCTCATTCCCTGCTGCGGGCGCAAACGCAGATCGACGTAAATCCGGGAATGAGCGCCGCCGATTTGCAAGGCGCGATCGCCCTGGCCCCCGCGGGCTCGGAGGTTGCATTTGCCGCAGGCACTTACAATATTACTTCGGAAATTAGAATCCCCTGCAGGAATCTAAAGCTCACCGGCCCCGCTGTGGCCCTTCCAACCGCGATTCTTGCCGCATCCTATACAGGAAGAACGATCTTCAGTTTCGCCGGAGGCTGCTCCCAACTCGGTTCGATCGAGCATCTGCATTTTGAAAATACGGGCGCGGTGTACTTCGGCGCAGGCGACAACAGCAACTTCGCCTTTCAACACAACGTGGTGAGCAATCTGCCCTCCGGAGGGAAAAACGTGGGCTCGGAGTCCGGACTGTTTTTCGATGGCTCCCTGTCCACGGTTCTGAGCGATGTGCTTATCCGGGACAACGCCTTCGGGGATCCGAATTCCTGCGCGCAGGCCTTCGCGACGGGAACGGATGAGGGAGGATACTGCGCCGGCGTGCTCATTTCCCAAGGCGAGGCGGATCGCATCACCATCGAGCGCAACAACTTCGTTCATGTCGAAGAGGGCGTCCATATCATCCAGTTGGCGACCTACCAGCCCGGCGCCCGGAACAGCGTTTGCGTCTCCTGTAAGCTGGAGTACAACTATATCGTCCATTATCATCGCATCGGCATCGAGATACAGGTATCCGCCCCGTCCGATTCGATTCTGGTCGAGCACAACGCGATTGTCGATCCGCTCAACTCCTCCTACGGCACCTTCGCCGTCTCGCTCGCCTGCTGTCAATCGGGATTTATCATCGGCCGGGACGGCTATTCTCCCGCGCTGATCTTCGACGACAACGTGCTGGTCGCCTCCCAGCCGATCGGCTACGAATGTCCGCCGTACGGTGTCGAATTCTGGGGCCTGGGATCGCAAGGCCGCAACAGCCTGATCGAAGGGACCTTCTGCAACGGGTATACGTGGGGCTATGGCGCTGCGCCCTGGGCGATTACCCACAACTACATTTGCGGGCCGAACTATGCGAAGGGCGGCGGCTACATCACGAATCAACAGCATCAGCACAACCCGCCCGAACAGTCGGGAAACGTCACGGGGCCCGCCTGCGTGGCCATCCCCTCCGTGGCCCCGGTCATCTCCCCTGCAGGCGGCGGCATTGCCGGAGCGCAGACCGTTTCGCTAGCGGATAAGGGTTTGAATACAGGCATCTGGTACACCACGGACGGAAGCGCGCCTGTGCCGGGATCGGGAACGGCCCGCTATTACACCGGACCGATCAAGATCGCCCAAGCCACGACGGTGAAGGCGGTCGGCATGTGGGGGGCGCCGAATCAACCGCTTCGCTACCCTCCCGGTTACGGCTATGTTCCGAGCCAGGTGGTTTCCGCAACCTTTTCGCCGGGCCGGTAGGAGGCGTCTGGCCGCCGATCCGGAGATGTCACGGGGCGCCGGGGCC
>JAJYZK010000323.1 GCA_021799945.1 Acidobacteriota bacterium | reverse complement strand
TGCGCCGCCTCGACGATCGCCGCGATTGTCGATGACCGACGATCGATGACCCGATGATCGATGACCGGAGTTGAAATCCACTACACGCAGCCTGCCCTTTCCCGAGGCGCGCTTCGCCTCCGGGCCTTGCGGCAGTTCCTCTCCGCCGCCACGGAAGCGGCCGGACTGCCGGGAACGGTTGCCGTGCTGCTGACCGGCGAGGAGCGAGTGCGCGGGTTGAACCGGCAGTTTCGCGGCAAGGACAGGCCCACGGACGTGCTTTCCTTCGCGCCGGGGGATGCCGTCGGAGGTCGTGGCCACTCCGGGGACCTGGCCATATCGCTGGATGCGGCGTTGCGTCAGGCCGGGGAGTATGGACACTCTCTCGAAACCGAGGTTCGGATTCTCATGCTGCACGGATTGCTGCATCTTGCCGGGCACGACCATGAGCGCGACGGCGGCCGGATGGCGCGCCTCGAGGAGCGGCTCCGCCGGCAATTCGGCCTGCCGCCCGGTCTGGTAACGCGGAGCCGGAGCGGCGGGAAACGATCGGAATCTAAAACAGCCTCGCGGAAGGCGGAGATGCGTCCCTCCCCGTCCCGAAATTCCGTGGAGGGATTCTCCGCCGCGGGGCCCGCAGCCAAGCGGGGCCGCGGCCGCGCCTCCGGCCGGGCCGATCGGCCATCCGGAGGCCGGGCCCGCCCGGACTAAGGGGAATCGCAGCGAAGCGGAGGTAATTTTGCGATCGGGATTCGTCTCCATTCTCGGCCGGCCCAATACCGGCAAATCCACGCTGCTGAATGCGCTGGTGGGGCAAAAGCTGGCCATCGTCACGGCCAAGCCCCAGACCACGCGCACGCTCATCCGGGGCGTCGCCGAGATTCCCGCAGGCCGGAGCCGCCCCGCGGCGCAGATCGTTTTCGTGGATACGCCGGGAGTGCTTCGTCCCGCCTCTCAACTGGACCGGCGCATGATGCAGCAGGTCGCAGAAGCGCTGGAAGCCCTCCATGTGGCGATCCTGCTGGTGGATGCGACGCGCAGAATCGAACCATCCGGCGATGACGCTTCCGCCTCCGCGCCCGGACGGGCGAGCGAAGACGACCTGGCCTTCCGGCTCCTCCGCAAGCTGGACCGCCCGGTCTTTCTGGTCGTCAACAAGATCGATCGCGTGGCCCGGGAAAAGCTGCTGCCCTTGATTGCGCAGCTCAGCTCCCGGCATTCCTTCGCCGAGGTGATTCCCATCTCGGCCAAAAACAGGGATGGCCTGGATCTTCTGGTGAAGAAATTGATCGAGTATCTGCCGCAGGGGCGGAGATATTTTCCCAAGGACCAGCTCACCGATCAGCCGGTGCGCTTCCTGGCCGCCGAGCTGATTCGGGAGCGGATTCTGCTGGAGACGGGAAACGAAGTGCCCTACGCCTCGGCCGTTGTCGTCGAGCGATTTGAGGAGCAGGGGCCGCCAGGGCCGGGGAAAAAGAACAGGCGCCCTTTGACGCGCATCGCCGCGGCGATTTATTGCGAGCGGGCCGGTCAAAAGGCGATCCTGATCGGCAAGGGCGGGGCCAAGCTCAAGAGCATCGGGGCAGCGGCGCGGCGGGAGATGGAATCGTTGCTCGGCGCGCGGGTCTATCTGGAGCTGCACGTGACGGTGGAGGAAAACTGGCGAGAGTCGAGGGGTTTTCTGGACGTTCTCGATTGGCGCCGGCAACTGGAGGATCTTGCCCGGGACCAGGAGCGCGCCAAGGGCGGCGACGGATGGGAAAAGCGAAGCGGCGCCGGCCCTTCAACCGCGGGCCGCGGGCCGCTCCCGCCGGCGGGGCAGAAAGCCCGACCGGATTCTCTGGACCTCATCCCGGTGGAGTCGGCTGAGCCGGGATAGAGTAGCGCGCCCGCGCGGGGTGAGGGAAATCACCACCAGCCTGCGGTCCGCCGGGTCTCCGGCTCTCCGCACCAGCCCGCCGCGCACCGCGCGCTCGACCAGGCCGACCACCGAGTGATTCTTTTCCTGCAGGAACTCCGCCAGCTCGGAGATGGTCGCCGAGCCGCGGCCGGTGAACCCGGCCACTCCGAGCATCAATTGATGCTGCTGCGGGGTGATGCCGCACTCCCTCGCCCGGCTCTCGCTGAAGCGGAGGAACTTGCGCAGAGCGTAGCGGAAATGCGCCAGGTCCTCGATGGTCTCCGCGCCGCTCCGGGCCGCCGGCCGGAGCGAAGATTTCTTGGGCGAGGGCATACTGAGAAGATCGTAATACGATCCAATCGGGTCCGCAACCGGCGCCGAGGAGCTTCCGGCCCGGGCCGCAGGTCCGGCCCAGGCCAAAGGCCGGCGCCCGGAATGGCCGGCCCGATTTAGGATAGGGGCGTGAAGCTCGCGCAACGCGACCGCCTTTTCGTCCTGACCGGGGCCGGCGTCTCGGCGGAGAGCGGCCTGGCCACCTTTCGCGGCTCCGGCGGCCTGTGGAACGGCTACCGCGTCGAGCAGGTGGCGACTCCCGAGGCGTGGGAGGCGGATCCCGCGCTGGTCTGGCGCTTCTATTCCATGCGCCGGCGGGAGGCGGCGGCCGCGAGTCCCAATGCCGCGCACCGAACGCTTGCCCGGATCGAGAATCGGCTGGGCGATCGCTTTTTTCTCTGCACCCAGAATGTGGACGATCTGCACGAGCGGGCCGGTTCGCTCCGGGTTCACCACATGCACGGATCGCTGTTTCAATCGCGCTGCGAAGGCTGCCCGTTCCTGGTTGCGGATACAGCCTGCTACGAATCGGAGGACAGTCTTCCCCGCTGCCCACGCTGCGGCTCGTCTCTCCGCCCGCGCATTGTGTGGTTTGGGGAGATTCCCCTCGATATGGAAGGAATCTATCGCCGGCTGGACGCTGCCGCGGCTCTCCTGGTGGTGGGAACCTCCGGCTCGGTCTATCCGGCGGCCGGATTTGTGCATCGCGCGGTCGCGCTCGGAATTGGCGCGATGTATATCGGACCGGAATCGCCGGCCAATGCCGAGGCCTTCGACGAAATCCGTCTAGGGCCGGCCACGCGGGAGTTGCCGCGCTTGCTGGAGGAGATTGGCGCAGGGTGAAGCGCAGGGCCGGGAGTTCCGCATGATGGCCGGCGGCGCGGGATGGCATATCAGGTCAAAATATACACGAGGCATCAGCCTCCGCTATGCGTCCGGCAGGGCTACGGTTTGGATCCTCAGCCCGCACCCAAAGGCCGAAAGAGGCCGAGACCGAAGTGGCAGCCAAAGCCAAGCGAGACCGGGCCAGCCACCGGCTGGGCAAAGCGAATGCACCAGAAGCTGCCCCGGCGGTCCGGTTGCTCTAGACCACGTTTCTCTCGAAAACGGCGGAAATGAAGCGGCTGTCGCAATTGCGCGCCAACCTTTACGGCGCGAA
Organism: Acidobacteriota bacterium; assembly: GCA_021799945.1. Lineage (GTDB taxonomy): Bacteria > Acidobacteriota > Terriglobia > Terriglobales > Acidobacteriaceae > PALSA-350. The sequence goes on along the minus strand of JAJYZK010000323.1, from coordinate 681 downwards.
GCTGCGTGAGTTCGACCGGTTCGGGAATGCCTCGCATGGCGCACTCGCGCCTGATCTGCGCTTCAACGTCGAAGCCGCGTTTGACGTGCCAGGGATGTAGATATGGCGTGACTGACGTCCACTCGCTCGCTTCGGCCAGTAGATCTCCCCCAGCTTCCGCCTCGCCGATGTTTTCGAGCACGACTTGCCACTCGCTGCCGTCACGGCTCCAGAGACGGTTCAGCCTTTCGGCGATTTTTCTCGCACCCGCATCCATTCCATCGGGAAGATGAAAAATTAGACGGTCGATGTGGCCGCTGCCTTTGGAGTCCCAGGGAAGGTAGAAAGCGTGACGGTGACGGTTCTCCTTTTTTAATCCGTGCCCTGAGATGACTCCGGGAATCGCATCCTCTCCAAATAGCTGTTTGGCTTCGCTCATTACGGCGCGCCGGAACAACTCGCCGATGCGGACGGCGTCTTCGACGCGGGGCAACGGCTTGCCAATCAAAATGTAGCGGGCCGTAGCGGCGATGAGCGTCGTTGCCGGCTGAGGCTTACGCTGCGGGCGAAGCGCATCGGCGGGACGGCGATAGAGCTCTTTGCGCGAAGCCGGGGGCTGGCTCCATCCCAGAGCGCGCAGATTTGAGGTTTCTACCGATAAGGCGTCCGACAGGCTCTCCGGCAGCGTTCCAGCGAGCTTCT
>JAJYZK010000322.1 GCA_021799945.1 Acidobacteriota bacterium | reverse complement strand
GGAGCCCGCCTGCAGGTCGAAGAAGCGGCGCGCCGCCGCCTTGAGCCGGGAGAGATTCGAGGTGGCCGGCGTGAATAGAGGCGGCCGCCAGCTCTCCGACCGGCGCTCGGCCATGTTGGCGCGCCGGGCAAAGGCCGGCATCCGCAGCTCCGGAGATTCCTGCACGAGCCGCGTCTCCTTCAACGTTCGGCCGAGGCGAGGCGCACCTCGCCATCGCGGATAATGCTGCGCCGGATGAAGTGCGGCCTCTGTTTCACCTCTTCAAAGATCTTGGCGATGTATTCGCCGGCGATGCTGATCGCCAGAACGTTCAGCGAGCCGAAGAAGACGATCAGGATAATCACCGTGGAGAAACCCTTGGGGGCCAGGGAGGGCTCGAAGAGCTTGGCCAGAACCTGGGCCACGATCATCAGCAGCGAGATGGCGCACAGCACGATGGCCGAGCTGCTCAGGATATCGAGCGGCACATAGCTGAAGGACAGGATTCCCTTTTTCGCCCAGCCGAGATTTTTCAGCAGGCTGTTGGTCGTGCGGCCGAACATCCGCTCCGGCCGAACATAGTCCACGCCGGTCTGGCGGAAGCCGGCATAGGCGCGAACGCCGCGCAGAAAAAGATCGCGCTCCGGAAAGCGCAGCATGGCCTCCATCACCCGCCGGTCCACCAGCGCGAAGTCTCCGGCATCGCGCGGAATCGGAATGTAGGAGAAGGCGTCGAAGATCCGGTAAAAGAGTTTGTAGCCCAACTGCATGGGCAGGGAGGCCTCGCGCTTCACCCTCCGGCCATAGGCGACGTCGAAGCCCTCCCGCCATTTCGCCACAAACTGCTCGATCAGCTCCGGCGGGTCCTGCAGGTCTCCGTCCATCAGCACGCAGGAGTTTTTGCTGGCGATCTCCATGCCGCTGCGGAAGGCCGCCTGCGACCCGAAGTTGCGCGAATGCGAGATGCCCAGGACTCGGCGGTCGTTGCGGGTAATGGCCCGAATCGCCTCTTCGGAGTCGTCCGGGCTGCAATCGTTGACAAAGATGATTTCGTGCTCCACATTCAGCCGGGCGAAGGTCTTCTTGAGCCGTTCGTACATGATGGGAATCGCCTGCCCGTCCTTGTAACAGGCAATCACGGCGGAGACGCTGTGCTTGGCATCCAGGCCGAATCGCTTGGAGGACTGGAGATAGGCCTTTTTATCGGGAATCGATTCATACCAGGCCGCGGTGCGCGCCAGACCCTCTTCCAGGTCCACGCGCGGCGCCCACCCGAACCTCTGCCGCACGCGGCCCACGTCCGCGTACCAGTCGGTCAGATCCCAGTCGCGGCTGGGCATGGTGAAGACCGGCTCTTCCCGGATCTTGAAGAGCCTTCGCGATACCTCGACGATGTCTCCAATGGTGGTCTTGCGTCCCGAGCCGATGTTGAAGTTCTCGCCGTAATCGGCCTCGGTCAAATTCAGCCCGACGTCGATGAAGGCCTGGGCCACATCGTCGACGTAGATGAAGTCGCGCGAGATGCGGGGATCGACCAGCTCGGGATAGCCGCCGTCGAGGCCGCGCCGGACAATATTGGGGATCAGCCGCGAGGAATCCTCCAGCGGCCCGTAGGCGGAGTACAGCCGCAGGTTCGCGCAGGGCAGCCCCTTCTTTTTTCCCAGATAGTGCATCAGGCTCGCGGCCGCGACCTTGGAGACGGAATAGTGGCTGTTGGGCTCGGTGGAAGAGTCCTCCCGCGGTCCCGAGGCATTGTCCCCATACTCCGAGGAGCTGCCCGCGTGGACGTAGCAGGAAAGGCTGCGCGGATCCAGCCGGCCGAGGAGGCGGGAGAGCAGGTTGAAATTCGTGCGGTAGATCAGCTCCCGGTCGGTCTCGAAGGAATACGCGCCATAGGCGATGCAATCGAAGATGGTCCGCGGCTTCACGTCTTCCAGCAGGGCGTCGAGGTTGGAGTCGATGAGCAGATCGGTGACCGCGACGTGCCTGGAGGGAAGATCCTCCAGCCGCCAGGCGGGCAGCCGGGTCGCGGTGCCATAAACATCTTCGCGATGTTGCAGCAGGAGGCGGAGCAGGTTGGCCCCGATGAATCCGCTGGCGCCCAGCACCAGAATGGGGCCCTGCAGTTGCTTCACCTTCGCGAAATTCGAGTCGCGCATCTCCGCCGCCGGGGTCATAGAGGGGCTACCGGAGGAGCAACCGCCGCAACGATCCCCGCCGGATCCAGGCCGCACTCCGCGCGATGATATTTTTGCGAGCCATACAGGCCGGAGAGATAGCCCATGGCGTGCCGGTGCGCGAATGAGGGAGGCATTTCCCCGGCCCGGGCGAGGCTATAGGCGAGCGACTGGCCCAGCCCTCCATGCGCCGAATGCTCCTCCACCACCACCAGGCGCCGGCTGCGGCGCAGGCTCTCCAAAAACTCCTCCGGCAGGCGCGCGAGCGGCAGCTCGCTCACCAGCCACACCTCCGGCCGCAGTTTCTCCTCCATGGCCGCGAGCGCGGGGAGCGCGGCGCCGATCAATGGCCCCGCCGCCACCAATGCCGGACCCTTCCCATCCAGGAGCTTGCGCCAGGGAGCGTAGGCCGGCGGCGTCCACCCTTTCGGCTCCTCGGAGAGCCCCAGGCGCAGGTACGCCGGGCCGCCGCATTGCATCAGAGAGGGAACAATCGCAGCCAGGTCGGCGTCGAAGGCGGGGACCAGCGCGCGCATGCCGGGCAGCGTGAGCAGGCTGCCGTAGTCCTCCAATGCGTGATGCGAGCTGCCCATCACCCCGTAGCCGTAGCCGCCTCCGTTGCCCACCAGAATCACCGGCAGCTCATGGAAACAGACATCGTTGCGAATCTGCTCGAAGGGCCGGGCATAGATAAACGGGGCGATGCTGTAGGCCCAGGGACGCATGCCGCCCCGGGCCAGCCCGGCGGCCACCGTCACCATGTTCTGCTCGGAGACTCCGGCGTTGAGAAAGCGCGGGCCGAGAGCCTCCTGCAGCGGCTCCAGCGCCTTGAAGCCAAGATCGCCGCTCAGGAAGACAAACTCCGGCCGCGAGGCCTGCGCGGTCAGCGCGCTGCAGAAAGCCTGCCGCATTCCCTCACCTCGCGCACCGCCTGCAGATACTGCTCCTCGCTCATCGGGAGGTAGTGCCAGGCCATCCGATGTTCCATGAAGGAAACGCCGAAGCCCTTCACCGTCCGGGCGACGATGGCCAGCGGTCCGTCCTCTTTGTGCAATGCCCCGTGGAGTGCGGCCATGTCGTGGCCATCCACCTCCAGGGTTTCGACCCCGAAGCAGCGGAACTTTTCCGCCAGAGGCTCCAGGTTCGCGACCTCCCGCGTGGCCCCGAAGCCCTGCATGCCATTCAAATCGACGAGGAAGGTGAGATTGTCGAGCCGGCGGTGGGCCAGAAAGATCAGCGCCTCCCAGCAGGAGCCCTCATTCCATTCGCCGTCCGAGGTCAGGCAGAAGACGCGGCCCGGCTCCCCGCGAAGCTTCTTGCCGAGGGCCAGCCCGACCGCCAAGCCCAGACCATGCCCCAGACTCCCGGTGGCGAAAACGATCTCCGGAATGCCCCGCAGCGGCGGGTGTCCGCTCAGCCGGGTTCCATCGCGGTGAAACTGCCGCAGATCCTCCTCCCGCAGCAGGCCGAGGCTCCAGAGAGTGACGTAGAGCGCGCCCGCGGAGTGTCCCTTGGCCAGCACGAAACGGTCTTCCGGCTTGAGCCGGAAGTGATAGAGGGAGATGAGAATATCCAGCGCGCTGAGGTTGCCGCCCAGATGCCCGACCTTGCTTTCGTAATGCATCCTCAGCAGGCGAAGTCGGGCCTGTTGCGAAATCGCAGCGGCCTTATCCGCCGACCATACTAGGGGAGTCATGCCGGCCATCCGTGCCCTGAGTGTACACAAGCCCGGAGGCGATTTTCGATAACGCGATGGATGTACATCTACGCATGGCGCCTCGCCGGATACTAGGGCCGATAAGCGCAGCCGCGACTCAACTCCCAGGACAGGAATGCGGGGGATTCAGGCTTCGCAGGGGATAGAGGACGGCGTCGGGGAAGCCGAATTTTCCGGCCACCGGGCCGAGGCGCAGCAGCAGAAATCGCTTCCAC
>JAJYZK010000321.1 GCA_021799945.1 Acidobacteriota bacterium | reverse complement strand
ACCACTGCAAAGCGCGCTCCATTCCGCAGCGCGCCGTCTCCCCGGGAAGCAGCAGAGCTGCGGTCCTGCGGCCCGGCCCAATCACCCGCCGCCGGCTTCATCGCTCGCCGGCGGTTCCACGCCGCGGCGGATGGCTATTCCTTCCCCGCCCTGCCTTCGAGAGCGGCCATCGCCTGTTCGGCGTTTGGGGAGCTGGACCGCAGATAGTCGCTGACGCGCTTGCGCTCTTCGGTGGATAGCGTGGGGCTGAGGGCCAGAATCCTCCGCAGGGTGGTCGAAATATCGTCGATGTAATTCATCATCCGGATGGCTTCGCCGGAAAGTGGCATGGAATCTTCCTCGCTGCGGCTCCAAGTCTACCTTCCATTTTCCGCGCTTACCGCGAATTCGTAAAGCGCGACGGTCTGCCGATATCGGGCGATATCGGGAAAGACTGCGCGGCCGGGCGAGGCGCGGAATCCGTCGGCCTGCAGGAAGCCGGTACCGGCTTCCCGGCATCCAACGGGAAATACACTAGCCTGCAAGGGAGACGCCGGTCCGCCCCCGCGCACGCGAAGACCCAGCAATGAACGCATGCCTTGCTCGAATCCTGCGCCGCGACGCCCGCGTCCCTGTCTCCACCTACCGGATCCAGATGCACGCCGGCTTCACCTTCGCGGATGCCGAAGGCGTGCTGGAATACCTGAAAAAGTTGGGAATCGGAGATGTGTACACCTCGCCCATTTTTGAAGCCAGGCCGGGCACCCTGCACGGCTACGATGTCACCCGCCACGACCGCCTGAATCCGGAGCTGGGCGGAGAGCCGGGCTTCGAGCGATTTTCGCAGGGGCTGGAGCGGCGCGGCCTCGGCCTGCTGCTGGACATCGTGCCCAATCACATGGGCGTGGGAAACGATTCCCTCTGGTGGCAGGAAGTGCTGGAAAATGGCCGCGCCTCCCCGTATTCTCGATACTTCGACATCGACTGGACGCCGCTCAAACCGGCCATGCGGGACAAGCTGCTGCTGCCGATTCTCGGCAACCAGTACGGGGTCGAACTTGCGGACGGCCGCATGCAAGTCGAAATCGCGGGGGGCAAAGCCCGGATCCGGTATTACGACCACTCCATGCCCGTCGCCCCCCGCACCATTCCCCTGCTGTTTCCGCCGGAGGAGGATCGCGAAAACGGGGTCCCTCCCGGATTCCGCCTCCTGCTGACCGAGCTGGTTCACGTTCCGCCGCACGAGACGGTGGACGATACGCTTCGCGAAGAGCGGCGGCGGCGGCTCGCCGAATTGCTGCCCCGGCTGCGCGACGCGCTGCTGTCGGCGGAGATGCAACCGGCGGTGGAGCGCGCCGTGGCCAGGATCAACGGCGCGCCAGGGGACGGCAAAAGCTTCGATCGCCTGCACGCCTTGCTCGATGCGCAGCCCTATCGGCTGGCCTCCTGGCGCACTTCGACGGAGGAGATCAACTATCGGCGTTTCTTCGACGTGAACGACCTGGTCGGTCTGCGCATGGAAAATCCGGCGGTGTTCCGGGCAACACACGGGCTCATCCGCTCCCTGCTCGCCAGAGGCAAAGTGACCGGTCTGCGCATCGACCACTGCGACGGCATGTTCAATCCCCGCCAATACCTGATCCGGTTGCAGCGCCTCTATCTGGCCAGCCAGTGCTTTGGAGAGACGCCTCAGGGGGAGACCGCCGAGAGCGGCATCGAGCGCGCCGTTCTGGAGTTCACCCACAGCTTCGACTGGTCGCGGAACCAGGGACCCTTGTACGTGGTGGTGGAGAAGATCCTGGAGCCTCGCGAATACCTGCCCGCCAATTGGCCGGTGCGCGGCGCCTCCGGCTACGACTTTCTTTATCTGGCGAATGCGGTCTTCATTCAGAAGGCGAACGAAAAGGAATTCAATCAGATCTACGACCGCTTCACCGGCATCCACGCCGACCCGGACGATGTTGTCTACCGTTCCAAGCTGCAGGTGATGCAGACGGCGCTGGGCAGCGAAGTGTATGTGCTGACGAATCTGCTCAGCCGGATCGCGGCCTCCAATCGCTATGCCCGGGATTTTACGGACAATATTCTGGAGCTGGTGATCCGGCAGACCGTCGCAAGTTTCCCCGTCTACCGGACGTACATCGACGAGAGCGGCGAATACAGCGATCGGGATGTGGCCTTTCTGCGTTACGCCATCGCGCGGGCCAAGCGCTTGAATCCCGAAGTGGACGCTTCGGCCTTCGATTTTCTGCGGGAAACGCTCCTGCTCCGAGGCCCCTCGCCGGATCCTTCCAAGCGGCGGAGTCCGGACCCCGCCATGCTGTACTTCGCCCTGAAATTTCAGCAGCTCACCGGGCCGGTCATGGCGAAAGGAGTGGAAGACACGGCCTTCTACGTCTACTGCCGCTTCGTGTCCTCCAACGAGGTGGGCGGATCCATCAAATCCTTCGGCATATCGCTGGAGACGCTGCATCAGGCGAACAAGGAGCGTTTGCGGCATTCGCCCGATTCGATGCTGGCCACCTCCACCCACGACACGAAGCGCAGCGAAGATGTTCGCAACCGCCTCAATGTGCTCTCCGAGATGCCGCGGACCTGGTCCCGAGCCGTTCGCCAGTGGGGGCGGATGAACGCCGGGCGCAAGCGCGCGCTGGAGGACGGCCGCATCGCTCCGGACCGCAACGAGGAGTATCTTCTCTACCAATCCATCGCCGGGGCTTGGCCCTGGCAAATGGATACGGCCGACGAGCGAAAGGAATTTCTGCGCCGCGTGCAGGAGTATGCGGCCAAGGCTCTGCGGGAGGCCAAAGTGAATCTGAGCTGGATCAACTCCGATCCGGCGTATCTCGATGCCGTCAACGCCTTTTTGCAAGCCATTCTCGCGCCCGGGGCGCGCGGCGCCGATGGCCCATTCGTCGCCTCGCTGCAGCGGATGATGCCGCAGCTCCGGATATTTGGAGCGTTGAACTCGCTCTCCCAACTGGTGCTCAAGGTGGCCTCACCCGGCGTTCCGGACTTCTACCAGGGCTCCGAACTGTGGGATCTGAGTCTGGTGGATCCCGACAACCGCCGGCCTGTCGATTACCGGCTGCGCAGCGGCTATCTGGACGACATGCTGGAGACCGCGGCGGCCAAAGGAGCGGCGGCTCTCTGCCGCGAGCTGCTGGAAAATATTGCGGATGGCCGCGCCAAGCTCTGGACCACCCACCGCGCCCTGCGCCTGCGCGCCCTGGAGCATGAGCTCTTCCGCCACGGCGAATATCTCCCGGTGGAAGCCGCCGGAATCGATCCGGAGCACATCATCGCGTTCCTGCGCCGCAACCCGGCCGGCGGGCGAAGCGTTCTGGCGGTTCTTCCCCGCTTTGCCTACAGCCTGATGGGCGGCAAGGCGCAGTTTCCGCTGGAAAAGGCATGGGGAAATGCCCGGCTGCAATTACCCCTTCTAGCCGAGACGCGCTTCACCAATGTCTTCACCGACGAAACCCACACGGTGGACGCGGGTGGAAGGCTGCCGCTGGCCTCGATATTTTCCTCCTATCCGGTAGCCCTGCTGGCCGGCGAAGGCTGCCGGCAGCCGAATTGACGGCCGAGGGTCGGAGGCGGCTCACGGGAAGGGGAATTTCGCAGGTTCACGGCGTTCCGGAAAATGCCCTAGAATGAAGCTTGAGTAGGAACGGGGAGCATTGCGAACAGGGGGAAGCCAGCGATGGCGGAAGTGGTCGTAATAATTTGTTGCTTCATGGGTCTTTTTATCGGCCTCACGCTGTGGGCGAGCGGCAGCGGATCCCACGGGCATTGAACCTCTCCGCAGGCAGCGGCGGAGCGGTCAACTTTTGCGCGGCAGAGAGACGATGAACTCCGTTCTTCCCGGGACCGATTCAAAGCGGATGCTGCCGCGAAACTGATCGGCGACGATTCTCTGCACGATGTCCAGCCCCAGCCCCGTGCCTTCCCCGACCGGCTTGGTCGTAAAAAATGGCTCGAAGATCCGCCGCCTGTTTTCCTCCGGGATTCCCGGGCCGTTATCCTGTATCCCCACGCAGATTTCATTGCCGGTGGCCCAGGTGCGCACCATCACGGAGCCCTTCTGCGGCGCGGCGTCGATGGCG
>JAJYZK010000320.1 GCA_021799945.1 Acidobacteriota bacterium | reverse complement strand
GACCAACCATCCGGAAGTGGCGCTGATCGTCCTGCTCATCGACGAGCGTCCGGAAGAAGTGACCGACATGCAGCGCTCGGTGAAGGGCGAGGTCATCAGCTCGACCTTCGACGAGCCCGCGGCGCGGCATGTCCAGGTAGCCGAAATGGTGATCGAGAAGGCCAAACGCCTGGTGGAGCACAAGCGCGACGTCGTCATCCTTCTGGATTCGATCACTCGTCTGGCCCGCGCCTACAACACGATCGTTCCGCCCTCCGGCAAGGTGCTCTCCGGCGGCGTGGACTCCAACGCCCTGCAGCGCCCGAAGCGTTTCTTCGGAGCGGCGCGCAATATCGAGGAAGGCGGCTCGCTGACCATCATCGCCACCGCCCTGGTCGATACCGGCTCCCGCATGGACGAGGTGATTTTCGAGGAATTCAAAGGCACCGGGAACATGGAGGTCATCCTGGACCGCAAACTGGTGGATAAGCGCGTCTTCCCGGCCATCGACATCCAACGATCCGGAACCCGCAAGGAAGAGCTGCTGATTCCCAAGGAGGACCTGCAGCGCATCTGGGTGCTGCGCAAGGTGCTCAATCCGCTTTCTCCGGTGGAGGCGATGGAGTTGCTGGTGGACCGCTTGGGCAAGACGCGGAACAACGCCGAGTTTTTGCTCAAGATGAATTCGCTCTAACGGCCTTGGGCGCGGGCGCGGGGAGATTTGCGCCGCGGCGGGCATCGCGGGAAGCGCCTCGGGAAGCGCTTGGATGGCGGATTCCGCAGGCGCATTCTCCGGCATCGCCGCCTTCCCCCGCCAGCTTCCGGCCGCCGGCGGGGGGAGTGCGTTAGCGCCCGCCTCGCCCGCTTGGGACCGGTTTTGGATCGATTTTGGACCGGTCCTGCCTCCCCGCCCTCCCCAGCCTGCGTCCCCAGTCTGAGCCATCGGCCGGCCGGACCGACTTGTCCCCCTCCGCATAGCGCTTGCAGCGTCTTCCGGGCGTTCCAGGCCGAATTCGCGCACCTCGAGCGGAGATTCGGAGCGGATTTTGGAGCGGCCTCAGCCATTTCGCTTCAGCCGGGTTAAAACGTTTTCCTCGACCATCCCGGCGGTCGGCCTACGGCTTCCGGCGGCGCCCCCGGAGCGATCACGAGACCTATAATCGGAGCGAGATGAGAGGAGGGGACGTGGACGAGTCCAAGCAGCGCCGCTGGACAGTCGCCGGCCTGGCCCTGGCGATGCTCCTGCTTCTGCTCACCCTGGCTGCGCTGAACGCCTTCAATCCCCTGCCCTTGCTTCAGCCCCACGATAGCGGACAGATCTTTTTCTTTACCGCCGTCTCCTCCATCGCTTTCCTGCTTCTGCTTACGCTGCTGGTGCTGCTCTTCCGCAACATCGTCAAGTTGCTGGTCGAGCACCGCGGCCGGGTGCTGGGATCGAGGATTCGGAGCCGCATGCTGTTCGGGGGCATGCTGCTGTCGCTGATGCCGGCCGCCTTCCTGTTTCTGTTCAGCTTTTTGCTTCTGAACCGCTCCATCGAGAGGTGGTTTTCCCAGCCGGCCACGCAGCTTCGGCAGAGTTCCGCCAGCATTGCGCTCGAACTTACGCAATATGCGGCGGCAAATGCGCGCTCCGAGGCCGAATCCCTGGCCAGCTCACCCCGCCTGATCCGAGCCCTGCAGATGCATGACCGCGCCCGGCTGGCCCAGGAGCTGGGCACCCACCGGATCACGCTGCAAGGCGGCTTTGCCGTGGTGTATCGGGACCGGGAGCCGGTCGAGGAGTATCAAATGCCGTCGCCCGGCGGCCAGCCGCCCGCAATCCGGCGCTGGCTGGCCGTGGATCCGGGCGACCGGGAGAGCCCGTTTTCCAGTTCCCAGCCGATCGCCGACATCGTGCTGCAAACGGCGCAGCGCAGCGACCAGCCGATCCTGGACGTGGGACGGAGCGATTATCTTCTGGGCGCCGCCGGCACGGCGGATGGGGGAATGGTGGTGGTGGGTCTGCCTCTGCCTGCCGGCCTGAGCGAAACAGTGGACGCAATCCGCTCCGGAACCCGCGATTACTGGATCCTCTTCCGCGCCCGCAACAGCATCCGCGGCACCTATCTGCTGTTGCTGTTCCTGATGACCGTGCTCACGTTTTTCGCCAGCAGCTGGCTCGCGCTTCTCTTCTCCAAGCAGGTCACCCGGCCGGTGGAGGCGCTGGCCGACGCCATGGACGCCATCGCGGCGGGGCATTACAGCCACCGGGTTAAGGTCTCCTCCCACGATGAGCTGGCCGAACTGGTGCGGTCGTTCAACAGCATGGCGGCCGATCTGGAGGAAAGCCGCCGTCTGGCGGAGACCTCCGCGGTCCAGCTCTCGGCGGCCAACCGGGCTCTCGAAGAGCGCCGCAGCGAGCTGGAGACCGTTCTGGAAACCATTCCCACCGGGGTGGTGACGCTGGACTCGGAGATGCGCGTGCTGCAGGCCAACCGCGGATCGCGAAAGCTCTTGAATTCGCAGCGCCCGCAGGAGCTATCCGGCATGCCGCTGGAGGCTCTCTTTCCGGGCGAAATCGCCGACGAGCTGGTTCTTCTGGTGCGCCGGGGCCAGCGCATGGGAACGGCGGCCGCCGAGATCGAGCTGCCCGGTCCCCGCGAAGCCTTGAATGTCACTGTGACTGTCGCCATGCTGGATCTGGGCAATCGCCGGCAGGGCTGCATTCTGGTGATGGAAGACGTCACGGACATTCTGAGCGCGCAACGGCAGTTGGCCTGGAAGGAGGTGGCGCGGCGCGTGGCCCACGAGATAAAAAATCCGCTCACCCCGATCTCCCTCTCCGCCGAACGCATACGCAGACACGTCGATCACGCCGTTGCGGAATCCTCCGGCATCATCCGAAAATGCAGCGACGTCATCCTGGCCTCGGTGGAGACCTTGGGGTCGCTGGTGGATCAGTTCGCGGCCCTGGCCCAGTTTCCCGCATCCGAGCCCAAGGCCTGCGACGTGAATGCGATCGTCGAGAACGCGCGAGCGCTGTTTGCCGACCGGCTGCATCACATCCGCATTGTCGAGCGCCTGGCCGACGGCCTCCCTCCGGTCCTGGCGGATCCGGAAGCGATGAAGCGGGCGCTGGCGAACCTGATCGACAACGCGGCGGAGGCCATGCAGGGGAGCCTGCTGCGGGAGCTTACGCTCGAAACCGGACTCATCGAAGGGCGGACCAAAGTCGAAATCGTGGTCTCCGACACCGGCCACGGGTTGAACGACCAGATGCGCGAGCGCCTGTTTCTCCCGTATGTCTCGACGAAACAGCGCGGCACCGGCCTGGGCCTGGCCATCGCCGCCAAAATCATCCGCGAACACCACGGAGCGATCCGGGCGGAGCGCAACAGCCCCGCGGGCGCCCGTTTCATCATCGAATTGCCGTTGGCCGAGGCCGGAGGTGAAGGGGAAACGGCCGCCTCCGGCTACGGCCGGGTCTCCGCATGAACCATGTCCTGATCGTCGACGATGAAGGCGAGATTCGCGACAGCCTCGGCGACATTTTGCGTGAAGAGGGCTACGTCGTCACCACCGCCGGGACCGGCTCGGAGGCCATGCTCCTGCTGCGCGACGCTCTCTACGACGTGATGCTGCTGGACATCTGGCTGCCGGACCGGGACGGCTTGGATGTGCTGACCGAAATCCGCTCGCTGGAAGTGGAAAGCGCTCCGGAGGTCATCGTCATCTCCGGTCATGCGACGATCGAAACCGCCGTCCGCGCCACCAAGCTTGGAGCCTTCGACTTTCTGGAAAAGCCTCTCTCCATCGACCGCACGCTGATCCTCCTGAAGAATGCGCTGGAGGCCAAGCGATTGCGCCGCGAAAACCGGGAATTCAAACGCCAGCTCTCCATTCAGACGCCGATTACCGGAGAAAGCGTCCCCATCAAGGCCCTGCGCCAGCAGATCAAGCTGATGGCGCCCACCAATGGACGGGTGCTGATTTACGGCGAATCCGGCTCCGGCAAGGAATTGATTGCCCGGGCGATCCATGCCGAGAGCCTGCGCAGCGACCGCATCTTCGTCGAATTGAATTGCGCGGCGATCCCCGAAGACTTTATCGAAAGCGAGATCTTCGGCTATCGGC
>JAJYZK010000319.1 GCA_021799945.1 Acidobacteriota bacterium | reverse complement strand
GCATCGCAACCAGCGGAACGGCGATGATGGAGCCGACACTGGATCCACTGTCGAAAAAGCCTGCGGCAAGGCTGCGCTCGCTGGGCGGGAACCATTCTGAAACCGCCTTGGTCGCCCCAGGCCAGTTGAGTCCCTCCGCGAGACCGAGGAGGAAACGAAGGGATAGCAGGCTGAAGAATCCCTGCGCCAAGGCATGCAGCACGCTGACGACCGACCATCCGAAGACCGATAAACTTAGACCGCGCTTGGCGCCCAATCGGTCGAGAAGCTTTCCCACCAAGGGTATGATGGTATAACCGGCCAGGAACCCCGCTGTGATGTGGGCGTACGCGGAGTCCGATAAATGAAACTGGCGCATCAGGGTTGGCGCCGCCACGGAGAGCGTCTGCCGGCTAATGTAATCGATTACTGTGGAAAGAAACAGCATGAAGGCGATCCACCAGCGCAGGTTGGGGATGCCGGCGCGAAAGGGCCACCTTCGCTCAAATCGCCCAGATGGCGCGGCTGTCGTCAACGGCGGCATGGATCTTGCTCCTTCGGCGGTCTTAGCATCGTACTGGAAGATCCTGAGCCGCCATAGTTCTTCCGCTTTCGCATCTCGATCATGAGAGGATCCCGGCGGTTCCGCTCACGCCCGCTTGCTCGGCGCCTTCTTCTCGATCGATTCTATAAGTGAGCGAATCGTCGCGGTCGTCTTCTGTCAGGAGCTCGAGATTCCTTTAACTTTCTCCGCAGATCCAACCTGCGGCCTCCTAGTTATTCCTGTTTTCAGTTAGCGCCAATATTGAGCACAGTGCATCGCATGGCGGCCATGTTGGCGCCGGCGCTATCGACAGGAATGGTGACGATATTATAGCTGCGATACTCTCTAGAACTGGTCTCATAAATAGCTCAGCGGCTTCGATGGACCGCATGAGCCCCGCCTCGATGGCGGGTCTCATACGCGGCGTTACCGGCGAAAGTGGGTTTATGAGACCAGTTCTATCCTCCATGACGGCGCCAAGCCATGTAGGACGGTTGCCCAATGTTTCAATTTCCTATTTTCCGCCCGGTTCAGCGTACGAAATCATACCGGATATTTTTCAGTTTTGTTTTCTTGAAGCCAGATCTCTTGGCCGGGGGGTAGCGGAGCCCGTCAGGGTCACGTTGATCCGGCTGCTCCGCAGCCGTACTCTTTGTCTCTGCATGAGAGGCCACCGGCGCGCGAATTCGTTGGGGATCGGATAGGCCAACGAACTGTGCGGACCGGGAGTTATCTTCCGCTTTCCAGGCCGAGATCTTCCGCCGCGCATTCGCGAACGAGAAACGGTGGCCACTCGTGGTTTGACGGCTCCGCCTTCGCGGATCTTTCGCGATGGCTCCCCGAGCGCTATGGAGTGCGCACGGCGGCGGCCAGGTCGGCGTTGCGCGCTCCAACGGAGCGCCCCACTTGCGTCCCGCTCGCCGTCGGAAATTGTATCGAGAAAGCTTTCTTCGTCCCCGCCCCGGCAAGGGTTACTTTGCGGCAGGCCGTTCGCGTTGGCGCAAGGACTCGCGGCGCAGCAGGCCGGCGCCCTCCTTGATGGTGACGATCTGGTCTGAGGCCACATCCCGAAGGCTGTCGGTGGCGCCGCTCGGCCAGCGCACCGCAACGGAGTCCGCCTGGAGCGCGCCGCCCAGGCCGAAGGTCAGCACCAGCTCGCTGGCGGAGAGATAGCTGGAGCCGCTGCGCAGCATCAACGACTGCCGCCGTCCCCCGGCTTGGACTGAAACCACAGCCCCGATCCCGTCGCGATTGGATCTGGTTCCCACCAGTTTGACCCGCAACGCATGATTGCGTCCCCCGACGTTATGGAAGAGCACGGCCGGCCCACCGCTGGTGGTCATCAAAATATCGGGAGCGCCGTCATTGTCGATGTCGCCATAGGCCGCGCCCCGCGAGACCCGCGGCTGGTTGAACGACTTGCCCATTTGCGCCGTAACGTCCCGATACGCCCCGGCGCCCTCATTGCGGTAGAGATGCGGCGGCTCGGCATAGTGGACTCTTTTCTGAATGCGCTCGATATCCGGATCCAGGTGCCCGTCGGCGACAAAGATATCCCGCCATCCATCCAGATCGTAGTCGAAAAAAAAGCAGCCGAATCCCAGCGTCAGCAGGCTGGTGCGGCCGATCTCCGACTGCGGCGCCCGATCTACAAACAGACCGTTTCGCTCATTGTGGTAGAGGGAGATCATCTGGTTGGAAAAGTTCGCTATCAGGATGCTGGGGTAACCGGATCCGTCGTAATCGGCCGCATCCACGCCCATGCCCGCGCGGGCCACGCCGTCTTCACTGTACGCGATGCCGGCCGGCGTGGCCTTCTCCGTAAAGGTCCCGTTGCGATTGTTGACGTAGAGTTTGTTCGGCTGGGTATCGTTGCTGATCACGATGTCCGGCCAGCCGTCCTGATTCACATCGGCGATGGCGATGCCCAGGCTTTTGGAGGTTGGGTCGTAGAGTCCCGCCTTCTTCGTCGCATCTTCGAAGGTTCCATTGCCCAGATTGCGCCAGAGCTGCACCGAGGCGCCCTTGTAGGACTCCGGCGTGCAGTAGGACTTCGACTTGCCATCCATGGTGCAATAGAGGTCGCTCTGCGGCGACCATTGCACATAGTTGGCCACGATCAGATCCAGGTAGCCATCCCGGTCGTAATCCACCCAGGCCGCGCTGGTGCTGAGCTGGGGTGGGCCGGCCAGGCCCGCCTGCCTGGTCACATCGGTAAACGTGCCATTGCCATTGTTGCGGAAAAGGTGATTCTGGCCGTACGCGGTGACGAACAGGTCGTCGTTTCCGTCGTTGTTGTAATCGCCCACCGCCGCGCCCATGCCGTACAGGCTGATCCCGAGCCCGGCCTTGCGGGTTACATCGGTGAACGTGCCATTGCGATTGTTGTGGTAGAGGGCGGGTGTGGTCGCCGGTCCGGGGTGGCCGGGCCAGGGCGCCCCGTTCACCAGAAAGATGTCTTGCCAGCCATCGTTGTCGTAGTCGATGAAAGCGGCCCCGGGACCGAGAGTTTCGGGGAGATATTTTTTGCCGAAGGCTCCGTTATTGTGAATGAAGCGGATGCCCGCGGCCCGAGTCACATCCTCAAAATGCGCTCCGTTCGGCGGCCCGGCCGGCGCCGGCGGCCCGGCGGCGGATTGCGATGGGTGGAATGCCCATACGAACATCCAGACGATCAGGGCCGCGGTCCCCGCCAGGCGCTTCAATTTCCCTCCCCCTTCGAGCCCATGCCGCGGTCTGCTGCGCCAGGCCGCGCCACCGCCGCGGGCCTCCGGTTGTTCGCGGCGCCGATCCGCGCCAGCCCCGGGGGCAGCGGCGCGGATACATGTTCATGAATGGGCTGGCTTTCCAGGTTGTCCTCGGGATGCTTCTCCCGGTACGGGGCGGTCAACGCCTGCGCGGATTCATCCGCCTTGAAACGCAGATACCGATCTTCATAGGCCGCGGCCTGGGCGCTCTCTCCCAGCCCGGTCTCGCAGAGCATCAGATTGTAATTCGCCTCCAGATCTTCCGGATCGATGGCCAGGGTGTCCTGGAACTGCTCCCGGGCCTGAGCGTACCGATGCTTGAGGAAAAAAACCCGCCCCAGATCGTTATGCACCACCCGGTCCTGGTTGTATTGGGCGAGCACCTGGCGAAGCTGGGCGATTGCCCCGTCGTAATCGCCGTTCTGGCGGAGAACGAGAGCCAGAAAGTAATGCGCGCGGGCCAGGGAAGGAGCGATGCCCAGGGCCCGGGTGAGCGCCATCCGGGCGCCCGCGAGATTTCCCTCCTGATAGCGGGCGCGCCCGATATCGACCCATCCATCCGGGTTGCCCGGATCGGCCTCAGCCGCTTTGGCGAAGGCCTCCTCGGCGCCTCGTAAATCTCCCTGCAGGAACAGGCCGATTCCATAATCGTTCCAGCGCACCCAGTCGTCCTTCAGCACGACCGCCTCCGGCGGAGGCAGCGGTTCACCCGGCGGCAGGACGGTAAGATCGGCGCTGGCGGAGGCGAGGGTGACGATAGGAAGGTCGGGGGTCGCCTTGATCTTGCCCGCAACCTGACTGGTGTCGCCGGTAAACACCATCCTG
>JAJYZK010000318.1 GCA_021799945.1 Acidobacteriota bacterium | reverse complement strand
GCGAAACGGGCGCTGTAAGCGCTTCGGCATTTCCCGGCCGGCGGATCGGAGGCTCTGGATCTCCCTGTCTTTTCGCGCGTCCCGCGCGGTCTTCGGCGCAAGCAGCCGAGCGCAGTCTCCAGCGGGCGGAATTGCTCTAGGATAGGGATCTATGGTCAATTACCTCGAACTCCCGGTTGGCGACAAGGCCCCCGAGGTTGTGCACGCGGTCATTGAAATACCGGCCGAAGGCATCAACAAGTACGAATACGACAAAAACCTGCACGTCTTCCGGCTGGACCGAAATCTCTATTCCCCGGTCCATTATCCCGGCGACTACGGTTTTATCCCCTCCACCCTCAGCGAAGACGGCGATCCGCTGGACGTCCTTGTGCTGGTGGACGCTCCGAGCTTTCCCGGCTGCGTGATGCAGGTGCGGCCCATCGGCCTTTTGGAAATGCTGGACCAGGGAGTTCCCGACGAGAAGGTTCTGGCCGTCGGCAAGAACAATCCGCGATATAACGACGTCCGGAACTTTTCCGAGATTTATCCGCACCTGCTGAAGGAGATGACCCATTTTTTCGCGATCTACAAGGATCTCGAGGGCAAACGAGTGGAAGTCAAGGGCTGGCGCGACGCCGACTATGCGCGCACCAAGGTGACCGAGGCGGTGAGCCGCTTCTCCGCCCGGAAGAAGCCGACGCCGGCGCGGCCGGCCGGATGACAGGGCCGCCTGCGCTTACTCCTGCGCCTCGGGTTGCGTGGAAAAAACCGTGACCCGCCGTTTCCAGCCGGGCCGGGAGCAGAGATAGAGCAGCGGTCCGGCGGCAGCCAGCAGACCGCCAAAGACCAGCGTGGGAAGCTCCGCCATCCGCTCTCCGCGGGCGGCGAAGGCGGCGTACAGGATGAGGGCGGTCGGTCCGGCGCCCAGCAGGCAGGCCGACGCCACGCCTTTGCCGCTGGGGAAGGGCCGGGCTCGCCGAGGCTCCCTTTTCCGCAGAACGGCCAGGGCCACAAACTCCAGGATCAGGCTGGAGCCATAAAGGATCAGGTCCATGGAAATCAGCCTCTCGAAGCCGAAACTCAAGGCCAGCGCCCAGGCCGCCCCGCCCACCAGGATCGCCGCCCAGGGCGCTCCGTATCGATTTCTGGCCGCGATCCAGCCCGGCAGCATGCCGTCCCGCGCCAGCGCCGTTGGCAGTCGGCTATAGGAGAGCACCAGGGCGTTGAACATGGCGACGCCATTGATCATTCCGCCGACGCCGATGGCCACCGCCAGGTATGGACCGCCGAGGAGCCTGCCCGCCTCGGTCCAGGCCCCGGTCGCAAATCGATCCACGGGAATGCCGGCGGCGGCGATGGCGGACAACGGCAGCACATACGTTGCGGTCACCAGCAAAGCGCTGGCCAGCATGGTGAGAGGATAGGTGCGCCGCGGATTCGCGACCTCCCCGGCGACGGTGGAGGCGTTGTCCCATCCCATGTAGTTCCACATGGCCACAAGGATGGCCACCGCGACGTGCGGGCGCCCGGCGCCCGGATGCGCCGGCAACCGACTGCCGAGCGGCGCCCCCGCTCTCCAGAGGCTGTACAGGTGGCCGAGCCCATGCCCAAAACCCGCCGCGACCAGCCAGACGAAGGGCGCAAGCAGCGCGATCGCCAGGGCCACGGAGCCGTGGCCGACCAGCGGCGCGCCGCGCAGGTTCCACAGACAGCAGACCAGAATCACCGAGAGGGACCAGCATGTTGCCCGCGGCCCCGCCGTCAGCGACGGAGCGATGCGGCCGAGATAGAGGACGAAGAGCGTGGGGTAGATCGCCATGTCGAAGATGCTGGCGGCCAGCGATAGCCATGCCTCCTGATAGCCCCAGAACGGCCCCAGGGCGCGGCGAACCCACACGTAGAAGCCGCCTTCTTCCGGCAGGATGCTGGCCAGCTCGCCGATCATGAGATTGGTCGGCAGGACCCAGACGAGAGGCAGCAGCAGGAGGATGAGCAGGGACAGGCCGTATCCCGCGCCGCCTAAAATGTCCTCGATTCCGTAAGGCCCGCCGGAGACCATGAAGAAGGTGGAGGCCACCAGAGGCAGGAGGCGCAGCTTGGGGATCTGCTTCCGCGCCGGCGCCGGCGGTTTCAGAGCGCCCCGGTCAGCGGATGCGGGGTTGGATGCGGTGATGGATATGCTCCCGATCGGTCCTCTCGGCACTCTATGGCATTCTCCGGAATGCTGTGAACTTTTTAAGATCCGTTCGAGCGGGTTTTTCTTGATGCAAAAACCCGCTTCAGGTTCGCAGCCAGGCTCGCAGCTTCGGTCCACACCATCCCGGAAAATGCTATAACGCAGAATCTGGCGCGGGAGGCCGGGAAAGTTGCGCGTCGGGGAATCGATCTCCGCCTCCCGCCCGTCCGCCCTTGTTTATGAAGCGGTCCGGAGTTCCCGCCCGGCAGCCGGAGTCGCTCGGATAGCGTCGGAAGGCAACCCTTCGGAAGGATGAGCGAGCGTCCGGAGGCGGTACGGTCAATCTGCTTCTCCGGTGCGTCGAGCCTATCCCGGCGGCCAATGCATGGGGCGTCCGCCGAGAAGGTGGAGATGCAGGTGCTCGACGGTCTGACCGCCGTCGGCGCCGGTATTGATCACCGTTCGATAGCCCCCGGATAATCCCAGCCGGGATGCGATCTCCGCAACCGCCTCCAGCAGCCGGCCCAGGAGTTCCCGATCCTGCTTGCCCGCCTCCGCCAGGGATCCGAGGTGACGGCGCGGCAGCACCAGGACGTGCGTGGGGGCTTGAGGATGGATGTCGGCGAAGGCGAGGAGGGTCTCCTCTTGATGGACCAGCTTCGCGGGGATCTCCCCGGCGACGATTTTGCAAAAGAGACAGTCCATGATCGGCTCCATTTCGATTCGCCCCATTTTTTCATGCCGCGCCGGTGAAGGCGGCGACCGCTCCGCCGCTATTTGGTGAAGTAGCGGGGATGACCGCCGGGCCGCCCTGGGTCGTAGTGCGCCGCGAAGTTCATCCGGCTGGATATGGGAGGGTGCGAGTAACTCCAGAAGACCACCAGCGGATTGGGGTCCGGATACTCCAGAGACTCCTTTCCGAGCCGTTGAAACGATCGGGCGGCGACGCACTCGGGGTCTTGGACGATGCCGTGGACCGCCTCCTGACCGAAGACGTCGGCCTCATGCTCCTGCCGCCGGCTCACGGCGTTGGCGAGCGGCTGCGCGGCCAGGCTGAGCACGGTGGCCACCAGCAGCAGAAGGGGCGCGGCAGTCCAATCGTCCATCGCTCGAATCCGCCATCCGGGGCCGAAGCGGCGCAGCATGGCCTGCGCCAGAAAGAATCCGGCCCAGAGAAAGAAGAAGGAGACGACGGCGGCGATCTCCAACCCATGCTCGATATGGCGCAGGACGTAGTGGCCAAGCTCGTGACCGAAGATCATGAGGATCTCGTCCTGCGGCGAGCTTTTGATCGAGGTATCCCAGATCACGATGCGCAGAGAGGAGCCAAAGCCCGTTACATATGCGTTGGAGCCGGTCAGCTTGCGGCTGGCGTTCATCAGAAACATGCGGGAAGGAGGAATGGAGACATTCGTCTTCTTCACCACCTGCTCCAGCTTGCTCACCAGAGCCGGATTGGTCTGTTGCAGCGGATCGAAACGGTTAAACAGGGGGTCGATGGCCAGGGGCAGGACGAAGGTTACGAAAACCTGCACGGGAATAGAGAGCAGCCAGAACCACAACCACCAGCGTTTGCAATGGCGAATGAGGGCGAAGAGCGCGCCGAGAACCGCCGCGCCGGAGACCATATCGATGGCCAGGGCCTTGCTCCAATCGAGGAACCAGCTCCCCCATCGCTGAATCGACTGACCATAGGCCAGAGAGACATGGTGCGCGACGAGCGCCGGCGGAAGAGAAAGCAAATCCAGCAGCAGGAGCAGGAGCGGAGCGAAGCATAAGCCTTGCAGCCAACGTCTTCCGGTGAGCGATGCCGCCCAGTCGCCCAGCCTTGCCGACCAGCGAAAATGAAGCAGGGCCAGCAGGGCCAGGATGCTCCACACAGGAAAAACGACGCTGAGGCCGGTGCGCCAGAGATAGAGCGCGTGCGCGCGGCGGAGCA
>JAJYZK010000317.1 GCA_021799945.1 Acidobacteriota bacterium | reverse complement strand
CGCGTGGTCAGCGGTGAGAAGATCGGCTCGCTGGTGACCGCCTGACGTCGCCGGCCCAGGTTGTCCAGATGCAGGTTGTCCAGATGCACCCGGCCGCCAGTTCGGATCCCGGGGTTTACCCCGGAGCCGGGCAGGGCGCGCTGTCGGGGCGGCAGAGCAGGAGGCCGTTGCCGGCCCTAACCGGAATCCGCTGTTTCGCCGCGCTGAACCTGGTCTTCTTTCACTTCTCCAATCCTCGCTGGTTCGGGCCCTTCGCCCCGGTGGTGGACGGAGGTTACATCTCGGTCAGCTTCTTTCTGCTGCTCTCCGGCTTCATCCTTACCTACAATTACTCGGGACGGGCGGAGAAAGGGCAGCTCAACGCTCACAGTTTCTGGCTCGCCCGCTTTTCCCGGCTGTATCCCGTCTATCTCTTCAGCCTTTTGCTTTCCGCCGGCATGCTGGTGGCCGAGTTCCACGCCCAAAGCCGCGTAAACTTCACCCTCGGGCTGATCCTCACGCCGTTGCTGCTGCAGGGATGGCACCCGATCGTCTCCACCTTCTGGAACACGCCCGCCTGGACCATGTCCACCGAGGCGTTCTTCTATGTTCTGTTTCCGTGGCTGGTGACCCGCAAACGTCCGCGTCGGCGGGGGGGGCTCCTGCTGCTGATGCTGGCCTTCTGGATTTGCGGACTCATCTTGCCCGCTCTTTATATCCACTTCAATCCGGACGGCATCGCGCATCCGGACCGCTATACTTCGGGCTTCTGGATACGCGTTCTCAAGTTCATGCCGATGCAGCACCTGCCGTCGTTTCTCTTCGGCATGGCGCTGGCATATTTTGACGATCTGACGCCGCGCGCCAGCCGCGTCCGGCTGGCGGCGGGGATCCTGGGTTTCGCCGCTCTGTACGTGGTTCTGCTGCGAGGGGATCGGATGCCCTACGTGCTGATGCACGATGGACTCCTGATGCCGCTGTTCGCGGGCGTCATCCTGTGTCTGGCCGGCCAGAATGCGGTCTCGAGTTTTTTCGGGTTTTTCCCCTTCATCGCGATCGGGGAGGCCAGCTATTGCCTCTACCTTCTCCACTTCAATTTGTGGAACATGCTGCACAGTTCCGGCTTGCTGGAGAAAAGCGGTCTGATCGCCTTCGATCCCTGGCTTTCCTATGTGCTGCTGGTGGCCATTGCGCTGCTTACCAAGCGGTTTGTCGAGCGGCCGCTGCGGGGCTGGATCCTGCGGCGCTTTTCGACGAAGAAGCCGGCCTCCAGTCCGGCGGCCGAACCCGCGCCGGCCATCGCCGCCGCCAGTTAGCCGGGCAACGACGATGAGAACGTGCGGCCCAGCCTCAAGTCCCGGCCCGCAGGCGCCGCCCGGAGAGCAAGAGCAAGCCCGCCGCTAGAGCGTAAAAGACCGAAGAGCAGGCGAGCGCGCGGCCCAGCGGCATAGAGGCGGCGGCCAGGCCTATCGCCGTTGGCGCCAGTCCGCCGCCGATCAGCCATCCGACGCAATTCATGAGGCCGCTGACCGTTCCGCGCATGGGGGCCGGAACCACATCGAAGGCCGAGGCGAAGATGTTGGAATCGTATAAGCCCTTGAAGAAGCCCCAGCCCACCAGCGCGCCCTTCACCAGCGGCAACGACCCGGAGAGGCCGCAGATGGCCACAAAGGGAATTCCGGCCAGCACCCCGACGAACTGAACCCGGATGCGGCCTCCGCAGCTGCGCCTCGCCTGCATATCCGCCAGAAAGCCGCCGCAGGTCGAACCGGCCATGCTGGCGAGCTGGGGATACACGGCGGCGTCGAAGGCGGCCGTGCCCAGGCTCAGATGAAATCTGGCATAGAGAAAGGCGGGCATCCAGGCTAGCAGCGCCATGGCCACAAAATTGGCGCAGGCGAAGGCGCCCATCAACGCGGGCAACGGCGGGGTGGTCAGCAGCGGGCGCATCGCGGCAAGGGAGAAGGCGGCATGCGGCTCCGGAGCGTCCTGCCGCGCGGGGATTGGATTGCGCTTCCCGTCCGTCGAGAGATCCGCCTGGCCTCGCGAGGGCTCGCGCAGCAGCCCGGCGAGGGCGACCCCCAGCAGGCAGCCCAACCCACCGAAGAACAGCACCGCCATCCTCCAGCCGTGGCGCTGCGCGATCAACCCGGCCCAATATCCTCCTCCGACAGTTCCCGCATACACGCTCGTCTGCAGGATTCCCATGGCTCGCGAACGGGTTGCGCGGCCGTGGTAGTCGCTGACCATGGACAGCGCGGCTGGATAGTAGATCGCCTCGCCCAGGCCCTCGGCCGCGCGAAATACGAGCAGGGCGAAGAAGCTGCGTGATAGGGCGGAAAGAGAACAGAGGACGCTCCAGAACTCCAGGCCGCCGAGAATGGCCGTCTTGCGCCGGATGCGATCGACGAGGTATCCCGCAAACGGACCGCTGATCCCGTAAAGCACGGCGAAGGACGATCCCAGCAGCCCGAGCCGGACCGTGCTCAGGCGAAGGTCCTTCTGCAGGAGAGGATAGACGGAGAAAAATGCCTGGCGATCGGCATAGCTGAAAAAACAGACCAGCCATAAAAGCAGGACGACGAACCAGGAATAGATCCCCGAATAGGTCCTTGCGGCCGGACCGCGTAGACCGCGCGTGCGCGGCGGATGAGGGCCGGGCTGCGATTCGCGCGTCATCGAGCACCGCGCGAAGGCCGCTCCGCCACCCGGCAGGCCACGCGGCCGCGCTCTGCGCCACGGGATGGGGAAACCTGCGACAACCGGCCTTCCCGCATATCAGGCGGACTCCGGGATCAGCCAGACTTCGGAGACCTGGCAGCCGCGTCCGTTGCCTCCGAGGCCAGGCTCCCGCGTCCATGCCAGCCGCAAGGTCCCGTCTTCGGTAGCCTCCGGCGGCAGGGCAAACTCCTGCGGAGCGGGCGGCCAGGCGCGCAGGATGTAGGGATGAATCTCCAGCGATTCGTTGGCCATCAGCCTCAGCCTGACCTGCGGAGCGTCTCCGGAGAAGACCACGCGCAAGCGGTAGCGCGACTTTTTGTCCAGGCCGGTATAGCGGAGCCGCAGCGGCGTATCGTAGAGCGTTTCCGCCCAACTCTTCCAGGCCATGGGGGCCTGATCCTGCAAGGTGTCCGGATAATGGAAGCCGAGCAGCGCGGAGGCGCGAAAATCCGGGTCTTCCGCCCCGCCCGGACCGGGAATCAGGTGCGGCCGCGCGGAGACATTTCCCAACGCATCGTAAAAGCCTCCAGGTCCGGGATCGGTACGAAACAGAAGCGCGCGAATGGCTGCAATCTGGGCTATGGGGCTGGGCTGCCTGCGTATCTCGTCAATCTGCCGCCGCAGCCAGGGCGCATCGGTCAGGGGCGTCTCCAGGGTGTCGAGATCGGCTCCGCGGTTGACGGCCTCGCCCTGGTAGCGCTCTACGGCAAGCTGCATGCGAATGCTTTGGAAGAGCGCGGCGGCCAGCTCCGTCACCCGGCTGCGCAGTTCCGCCGCCCCCGGCCGCAGCTCGGCTTGATCGAGAATGGCCTGCGCCTCGGCCAGCAGCGGGTCCACCGCGAGCCCGTTGGGAGGCGACGACGCCGGTTGCCCGCCGATGTGGAGGGGCTCGGGGCCCCAGCCAATCTCCAGAACGCGCTCCAGCCGGCTGCGCGCCTGCTGCACGCGGCCGGTCTCCTCCAGCAGCCGACGGCGCAGGTATGCGTCGAAATAGGCGCGGTAGAGCGCCTGCTGAAACCGCCAGTTGGCGATCAACGCGGGCGAAGCGCCGGCCTCCAGATCGCGGAAGCGCTCCAGCGTGACCTCCACGCCCGCGTTGACCGCCAGCGGCCCCTTCCAGTTTTCC
Organism: Acidobacteriota bacterium; assembly: GCA_021799945.1. Taxonomy (GTDB): domain Bacteria; phylum Acidobacteriota; class Terriglobia; order Terriglobales; family Acidobacteriaceae; genus PALSA-350. The sequence goes on along the minus strand of JAJYZK010000317.1, from coordinate 297 downwards.
TCCAGGGAAAGCAGTCCCTGGGCAATGCCGTCCGCCTGCCGTCCGCCCAGGAAGAAATGCGCGTAATCCCGCAGCAGTTCGATTGCCGGGAGCGTAGCGTCCCACGCCAGTCCGGTCCAGACGAACTTATTGACATCGTCGTTGCAGCCTTCGGAGTAGGCGACGAAGCCGATGGTTCCCGGCAGCGTTCGCCGCAGGATATTGGCCTCGCCGGCGGGGCGAGGGTTTATGACTTCACGGCCCTCGGTCAACGCGTAGGCCACGTCCCAATCCGGCTCGGGATACTGGCAGGCCAGG
>JAJYZK010000316.1 GCA_021799945.1 Acidobacteriota bacterium | reverse complement strand
ACGCGCCAGACCTGCTCCAGAATCTCCTTGCGGGAAACGACCCGGCCGCGGTTCGCGATCAGATAGCGCAGCAGGTCGGACTCCATCAGCGTGAGGCGGATGGTCTTTCCGCCGCTGACCAGTTGCAGGGAATCGAACTGAATCACCCGGCCGGCAAAGGCGTAGCTGGAGAGCGATTCGCTCTGGCGCGCGGCCTCCGCGGCCCCCGCTGGAGGCCGCAGCCAGGCCATGCGCCGCAGCAGCCCGTTGAGACGGGCGAGCAGGATGGAGAGATCGAAGGGCTTGGCGAGGTAGTCGTCGGCCCCGGCGGCGAAGCCGGAAAGGATATCTTCCGGGCGTCCGCGGGCGGTGAGCATGAGGATGGGAGTGTAATTCTGCCGCGCCCGCAATTCGGCGGCGATGGAAAAGCCATCCCGGCCCGGCAGCATTACGTCGAGCAGCATCGCATCCACGGGCGTGGAGCCCAGCATCTCCAGGGCCGTTTCGCCGTCGGCGGCGAGCTGAACGGAGTAGCCCTCGGCGCGCAGGTTGAAGACCAGCCCCTTGGCCAGATGCGCTTCGTCCTCCACCACCAGAATCCGGGCCAGCGGTCTTGCCGGCGCGTTCATGCGATCACCCGGTCGTTCTTGCGGCCGGTTTGACGCGCGGAGACCAGATGTCTGGGAAGCTGAAGGCGCAGGGTCGTTCCCCGGCCTTCCCCGGGGGATTCGGCGACGACATCCCCCCCGTGCTGGCGGGCGATGGACCGAACCAGGAACAATCCCAGTCCTGTGCCCTTGATTTTGAACATCTGGCGGGATGGGACACGGTAAAACCGCTTGAAAATGCGTTTCAAGTCCGCGGCTGCGACTCCCAGTCCCCGATCCTGCACCTCCAGGATGATCCAGGCCTCGCCCTGCAGGTAAAGGTGGACCTGAATCTCCGGCCCCTGCGGCGAATACTTGACGGCATTGTCCAGAATATTGAGCACCGCGGTGCGCAGGTCGTCGGGATTTCCAAGGATCTCGAAGATCTCGTCAATCCGCGCGGCGGAAGCTCCGCCGGATTCCGCCGCGGAGGGGCGCCTTGCCTCGGCGCGCTGCCCGTTAATCGAGAATGCGATGCTTTCCGGCTGGAGATGATAGCGCTTGAGGATGGCGCCGATCGACTCGCTGACCAGGTCGTGGAAGGGCGTCTCGATACGGACCTGGTTGGGAGCCCTTTGGCCGACTTCGCCGGCCTTGAGCACCTGCTCGACGGAGGCCAGCAGCCGGTCGCTGTCCTCCAGCATGATGGTGTAGAACTCCCTCCGCTTTTCTTCGGGAAGTTCGAGCCGCTGCAGGGTCTCCAGATAGAGCCGGATGGAGGTGATCGGCGTCTTCAACTCATGGGTGACGGCGTTGAGGAACCCGTCGTGGCGCTCATTCCGCCGAACCTCCCGCACCAGAAAGATCGTGTTGAGAATCAGCCCGGCGATGAGCAGCAGGAAGATCGGAATTCCGATCAGCAACAGGATCAGGCTGCGCCAGTTTACGATCACCCAGGTAAGCTGGAGGGCGATGGCCAGAGCGACCAGACACACGCCAAGCGTGACGAAGAAGAAAATTGCGCGCCTTCGGCGGGTGATGCGCATCGATCCGTCAACAGTATAAGTGGCGGGGCGCTTCGGCAAATGGCGCCCCGGCTCCGCTTCCGGCGGCGTTTTTGCTCCGATGCCCCGGGAGGACCGCCGCTACGCCGCCACCATGGCTCGCCGAACCGCGGAATTCATTCCGGCGTCATCATGTACTCCTCGATTTTGCCGTCCGGCATGGTCCGCACGAAAAGCTCCCAGGCGCGGCCGGCAAAGGACAGGGAGTAGACCCGCAGGGTCATCCCGCCGCGCTCCCGCTCGAGGGTTTGGACCAACGGCGAGGCCTGGTCGGGCGGGGGAAAAGAGGCGGCGAAATCCTTCAAGGCCTGGGCCGTGAAATAGGAATTAGCGTCCGCAGTCAACAGGCTCCGGTCGATCGCGCCATGCTGCAGCGACCGGAAGACCGCCGACGCCTGCGTCCTGGCCTGCTCGGCGGACGAGTCCTGCGCGGCAAAAAGCAGCCCCGCGACCCCGCGGGCGATGTCTGAGGCGGCCATCGTAAGGTCCTGGTTGGTGAGCACGGCGATGGCGGCGCCGTCGTCGGGGAAGACATAATTCTCCGAGCAGTAGCCGGAGACCGAGCCGCTGTGTTCGAGGAGCCGGTGGCCGGATAGGCTTTGAATGCCGATTCCCAGGCCGTACCGCGCGCCTTCGCCGTCGCTGAGCAGCACTTCCCGCTGCATTTCCCGGTAGGAGGCGGGGGAGAGCAGGCGCTGCTGGATCATGGCCAGATCCCAGATGCCCAGATCCTCAGCCGTCATCCCCAGCTCCGCGGCGGAAAACAGCCATCCCTTGCCTTCCTGCGGCGCGAGATATTCCGGCCCGGCGGCGTAGCGCAGATAGCCGGCGGCGTCCGAAAGCCGCAGCGCGCCGGCATCCGCATCGGCGACCTGCTTCATGCCCAGAGGATCGAAGATATTCTCCTTGAGAAAATTCATCAGGGACATTCCCGCGGCCTTTTCCAGGATGAGCCCGGCGATGACGTAGCCGGTGTTGCTGTACTGCCACTGGGTTCCCGGTTCGAAGTCCAGAGGCAGGCGCGCCCAGCGGTCGAGAATCCGACGCGGGGTGACCGGCGCCTCCATGTAAGGCGGCAGATAGTCCTGCGGCCAGTAATCCCGGTAGCCGGAGGTATGCGACAGAAGCTCGCGGATGGTCACTTGATGGGCGCGCGTAAGGTCCGGAAAAAAGCGGGAGACGGGGTCGTCCAGAGACAATTTGCCTCGCTCGGCCAGCATCAGGATGCCGGTCGCGACGAACTGCTTGCTGACCGAACCGATGTCGAAGACCATGGAGGGGCGGGCCAGGATCCGCGGCTCCAGCCTTCCGTAGCCGTAGGCCTGCACATAGGCAATCCGGCCGTCCTTCACCACGGCCAGCGAAGCGCCGGCGGCGCCTGAATTCCGCAACACCCGCTGCGCCAGCTCGTCGATGCCGGCCTCCTGGCTTGGGCTGAGCGGCGGAAGGATGCTGGGCGGCTGGAAGGCGCGGGCGGGAAGCGCCGCGGCGAGGAGAAGCGGAAAGACGGCTTGCCGGAGGGCGAGGCGAAGCATGGGCGGCTCCTGAAAAGGCGGCTCCTGAACCACGATTTGCGCGCGCCCGCTCGGTGGCCGGTCAACCCGCGTTGCGCGCATCCCAGTGTATCGAAGCGCCCCGGCGGCGGATCCGGCGCGGCGCGATCAGCCCGCTGCCTCAGGCCGGGCGGTTCTCCGCTTCTCCGGCGCCGGAGCGGGCAGGATGGCAATGCGGAGATCGATCAGGGAGTGGAGCAGCATGGGAAGAAGCAGCGAGCCGGTTTGCAGATAGAGGAGGCAGAACAATGCGCCGGCCAGGCCCGTGAGCAGGATGCCGGGAAGGCGCTGATACCAGTGAGCCAGTCCGAAGACCGCGGCGGAGGCGGCGACCAGCGCGCTCCCCCGCAGGCCTGCGGCTTGATGGAACAGAGCCATCAGCCAGCCGCGAAAAACAATCTCCTCGCAGACCCCCGCGCTTACGGCGACGGCGCACCACAGGAGCCGCTCCCGGCCGGTGACCGGAATGAGGGCGGAAAAATCCGGCAGCAGCTTGCGCCACCCGGCCGCGCCGCCGGAGAGTGGGCGCCGGTTTGTCCAGAGGCGGAAGGCGGCCATCGCGACTGTGCCGGCGGCGATTCCGCCCAGCGCTCCTTCCAGCACCCCGCGGATCGCCTCCGGTTCGCCGAAGAGACGGGTAAAGGGGCCCGCGCCCAGACCGAGGCCGCGCGGATTCAGCCGGCTCCAATGCAGGCCGAGGGAAAGCATGGCCAGCATGGCGCTGCTCGCTTCAAAGGTCAGAACGCGGCAGTACACCCGAATTCGAGCCCCGGCCTTCCCCTGCGCAATCTCCTCTTTCAAATTTCGGTACCGGGATGGGAACTGGGTCACCTCGGCGCCGATCACCGCGATCAGCATCAGGTCGAGGAGAATGGTCAGAGCGACCGAGAGCGCATACATGGCGAAGGCGTCCTTTCCCGGGTTGGGCGGAAGAATCGGCCGCCG
>JAJYZK010000315.1 GCA_021799945.1 Acidobacteriota bacterium | reverse complement strand
CCGGCGGCGGGCTCTCCGCCAGGCGCACCGGTCCAGGCCGTATAAAAAGCGGTGAAGAGATAGAATTTCCCGAAAAATCCCGCCAGGGGCGGAATGCCTGCGAGCGAAAGCAGAAAGACCAGCAGGCAGGCGGCGAGCGCCGGCGAGCGCTTGCTGAGTCCCGCCAGGTCGGTCGTTGCATCCACCGTCCGCGGGCCGTCGCGCTGTTCCCCGCGCCCCCCGGCTTCGATGGCCGCCAGCACGCCGAAGCAGCCGGCCGCCGCCAGCGCATAGGTCATCACGTAATACAGCAGCGCCGCAACGCCCCGCTGCGTCTGGGAGAGCAGGCCGAGCAGCATGTACCCGGCATGGCCCACGGCGGAGTATGCAAGGAGCCGGCGCACGCTGCTTTGCGCAATCGCCGCCAGATTGCCCACCAGCATCGACAGAACAGCCATAGCCGCGGCCATGGGCGCCCAGACCGCGGCATGCTCGCGCCAGAGGCCGCCCCACGGCCAGGCGCTCAGGCCGGTCTCCAGAACGCGGACCAGAACGAAGAATCCCGCCACCTTGGAACAGGAAGCGATGTAAGCGGCGCTGGGAGCGGGGGCTCCCTGATAGACGTCCGGGGCCCAAAGATGGAAGGGCGCGGCGGCGACCTTGAAGCCGAAGCCGGTGAGGATCATGGCCACGGCCACCGGCAGCATCGGATTCATCGGCTCCCCGCGCAGCGATTGCGCGACCCCCGCGAGATCGATGGCCCCGGTGAGTCCGTACAACAGGCTGACGCCAAAAAGCAGGAAGGCCGCGGACATGCCGCCGAATAGAAAATATTTAAGCGCGGCCTCCGCCGATTGCCGCCGGCCCTTGTCGAAGGCGGTCAGCACATACAGGCAAAGGCTCAGCAGCTCCAGCGCGATGAAGATGAGCAACAGATTTTCCGTGCCCGCCAGAAACACGGTGGCGGCCGCGGCGAGCAGAATCAAGCAAAGATATTCGCCCGCGTGCGCCGTGAATTCCGCGCCGGAGGCAAACAGCGCGGAAAGCGCCGTCAACAGAACCAGAGACGCCTGCACAATCCGCGTCTGCGGATCGGAGAGCAGCATCCCGCCCAGCAGCCGCACCGAGCCGGAGGAGGCAAGGAGCAGGTAGAGGGTGGCCGCCAGGCCGGCCAGAGCGACGCCGATGCCCGCGTTCCAGCGAACTCGCGCGGCCCGGCCGCGCGTGGCCAACAGATCCACGGCCAGCACGGCCAGCGCGATCGCCGCCAGCATGGCCTCGGGCGCCGCGCAGCGCAGAAGATCGAGATAGCGAATCGCCGTCATCGCCCGACTCCCCGGCGCAGAGCCTCGAAGAGCGGCGATTGGAGACTGGGCGCGATCAGGTCCAGCAGCAGCCGCGGATACAGGCCCACCGCCAGCGTGGCCGCCGCCAGAAGCATCGCTCCCAGACGCTCACTCCACGTGATCGGAAGCAGATTCGGCTGGGCCAGGGCGCCGGAAGAACCGAAGAAGGTAAGCTGCAGGGCGCGCCAGGTGAAGGCGACGCCGACCACCACGCCAAGACCCGCCAGCAGGCAGAAGGCGGGATAGGACTCCCACGCTCCCGCCAGAACCTGGAACTCGGCGACAAAGCCGCTGAAGCCCGGCAGCCCGATAGAGGCCATGCAGGCGAGGGTGAAGGCCACGGCGGCGAATGGCAGCAGCCCCGCCAGCCGCATCCCCTCCAGATCCGCCAGCATGCGGGTGTGGGTGCGGTCGTAGATCATTCTGCCCACCACCGCGAAAAGCAGCCCGGCAATGATTCCGTGCGAGAACATCTGCAACACGGCGCCATCCCAGCCGATCTGGTTCAGCGTCATCAGGCCGAGGAGCACGAATCCCATGTGGCTCACGCTGGAGTAGCCGATCACGAACTTCAGATCCTTCTGCACGAGCGCCGCGCCGGCGCCGTAGACGATCCCGATGAGCGCCTGCAGGGCGAAAAGATCGCGCCACGATCCCAGCCCGAGAATGTGGAATCCCCACGGTCCCAGGCCCAGAGGAAACAGCAGCATGGCCACTCGCAAACAGCCGTAGGCGCCCAGTTTCATCACCACGCCGGCCAGCAGCATGGAGGCGGCCGTGGGGGCCGCGACATGGCCGGTCGGAGCCCAGGTATGGAATGGCCAGAGGCCGGCCAGAATCGCGAATCCCAGGAAGACCAGCGGAAAGGCCCACATCTGAAAATGCGCGGGAAAGGGATAGCGCGCCAGTTCCTCCAGGCTCATCGTCTTCGCTCCCGCCGTGACATACGCGGCGATCAGCCCGATCAGCACCATCGCCGAGCCGGCGAAGGAATAGAGCGCCAGCTTCATCGCCGCATACTCGCGCCGCGTCGTGCCCCAGATCGCGATGAGGAAATATTTGGGGATAATGGCGATCTCGTAGAAGACGAATAGCAGAAACAGATCGAAGCTCAGGAACACCCCGTAGACGCTTCCGATCAGCACCAGGTACAGGGCGAAGAACTCCCCTGCCCGGCGCTCGATGTTCCAGGAAAAAAGCACTCCCGCCACGGCGACGATCCCAGTCAGCACGAGAAGAACAATGCTGATGCCATCGGCCGCCAGATGGTACTCCACGCCGAGAGAAGGAATCCAGCGGAAGGAGGCAACCGTCAGAATCTCGCCCGGATGGTAGCGGAGCGCGCCGTCCAGGGCCAAACCCAGCCCCGCGCAGGCGGCCAGCAAAGCGACGGCGCGAGGCAGGCGCACGCTCCCCCGAGGCGCCAGCAGCGCGACCAGCGCGCCGAGATAGGAGATGTAAATCGTCCAGGCCATCACTCGCCTACCTCAATTGCGACGCCAGTTGCATCACGGCGCGGTTCACCAGGCCGAGAATCAGTTGCGGATCCAAACCCAGAGCCAGCATCAGCGCCAGCGGAGCGGCGAGCATGCTGCGCTCCCCTATCGACAGATCGGGCATTCGCAGCCTCCGTTCCGACAGCGGTCCCAAAAAGACCCGCTCCAGCACAGTCAGCAGAACCACCGCCGTCATCAGCAGTCCCAGAACCGACAAGGCCGCAAACGCGGGAAAGAGCGCAAAGACCCCTTTGAAGATCAGAAACTCGCCCACAAATCCGTTCAGCCCGGGAAGTCCCAGCGAAGAGAACAGGGCCGCGCCCATCAGCCCGCAGAGGACGGGCGCCACTTTGCGCACTCCGCCGAAATCGCTCAGCCCGCCGAGGCCCCCGCTTCGCGTTTCGAGCAGCGCGACAAACCAGAACAGGACCGAGGCGGTGAGAGCGTGGTTGAAGATCTGCAGCACAGCGCCATCCAGGGCCGCATACTGCGGCGCGGAGGAGGCCGGGCTGAACTTCAACGCGGCGAAGATGGCCAGGGCGCAATAGCCCAGGTGGTTGATCGAGGAATAGGCGAAGATTCGCCGCAGGTCGCTCTGCGCCCATGCGGCGAAGGTGGAGAGCACGATGCTGGCGGTCGCCAGCCATAACAGGGGGGTCAAAGCCTGCCGCATCTGCCCGGGAAAGATCGGCAGCAGAATGCGCAGCAGCCCATAGAGGCCCATTTTCGACATCGCTCCGGTCAGCAGCATGGTCACGCTCGGCGGCGCCTCGGAGTACGCGGCCGGCAGCCAGCTATGGAAGGGCATGATCGGAACCTTCACCGCGAAACCGAGAAACGCGCCGCAGAAGATGAGCATCGTGAGCCCGTCGCCGCTCCATCCGGCCCAATGCAGGTTGTCCGCTATGGCGGCGACCAGCCCTCCGCGCCGGCTCAGCGACGCAAGCTGGATAAAGTCGAATTGCCGGGTGGCTGCAAAGAGCGCGAGGAAGGCCAGAAGCAGGGCCACGCTGCCGACCATGGTGTAGATGAAAAACTGGGTCGCGGCGCGGGCCCGGCCGGGGCCGCCCCAAAGCCGGACCAGAAAGAAGGCCGGCATCAGGCTCAGCTCCCAGTAGAGAAACCAGTGGATGAAATTGAGCGCCGTGAAGGTTCCGAACAGACCTGCTTCCAGAAGCAGCACCAGGGCGAAATAGAGGGACGAGTTTTCGCCTGTGCTCCAGCATGCCGCGATCGAGAACAGAACGACCATCGCAGCCAGCAGCAGCATGACCAGCCCGATGCCGTCGATGCCCAGGTGATAGCTGACCGCCAGCGCTGG
>JAJYZK010000314.1 GCA_021799945.1 Acidobacteriota bacterium | reverse complement strand
GCAAGCGCAGGCTTTGCGCACGGGCCAGAACTCGGCCGCGGACGCGGCGACGGCGGCCAGCGCGGCGGAACAGAATACGCGCGACCTGGCCGGCAATCTGGCCTCGGCGCAGCAGCAGCGGATCGCAAGCGAAGCGGCGTACAACCAATCGGCGCTGAAAGCTTCGGCGCTGCCGGCGGAGATGCAGGGATCGCTCTACGGAACCTCCGGCAATCTGGCGAATTCCGCGCTGAGTTCGGAGACCGAGGCGGCCAAGACGCCCAGCTTCTGGGATCAGGTGGGCAGCAGCATCGCCGGCGGACCGGGCCGGGCGTAAAGGCTCGGCTGCGGGCCTGGCTGGCTTCGGGCTTTGTTGGAGGATTGGCGACGATGGAAACGGCAGCGCTGCTTCCCTTCCCTTCAGAGGACGAGGAGACATCGAGGATTCTGCAGGGCATGATCTCGCCGGCGGAGGCGCAACGGCTGGTGAAGCCGCCGCCGGATTCTCCGCCGCCCAGCCGGCCCGGCGAGAGCACTCCGGTGACCGGAAGCCTGGCCGGCAAGCCCTCGCAGGCCGAGCCCAGACGCGCGCCGCGAACTGAGGGCTCGGTCCTGATTCGACCCGGCAACGGCAGAGCAATCAGCGAGCAGACGGCCATGGCGTATTATCGCCAGGCCAACGGCGACCCCCAGGCCGCCGCCGCGATGGCGGCGCGGGATGGATGGCGGTTTTGATCCAGGGCTGAAACGTGCTTCTGCGGTGGGCTGGCGGCGGCGAGGCCGTCGTGTCGGGTTGGGTTTCTCTGTCTTGGGGGTGGGGCGATTTTGCCCGTGAGGGGTGATAATTATGGAACTGAAGGATATCTGGGTGGCCGTGGCAGGCCAGATAGCAAGGCTTCACTCAAGGCGTTCTGCTTCGATTTCCTTTTTCGACTTTTGACGTAGCAGGGATGGCTCCTCCGGATCGAAGAACTTTTTCGGATCGGGGCGGCCTGATCCGCCGAGACTGCCGTCCGGGAGGCGATAGCAGTGAGCGCGAGACATTTCCACTCCGTCCTTGGTCTGAAAGGAAAGCATCTGACTCATTGTGTCGGCAGGCTGATTCGCCTCCGGAGGCGCAGGATGAGACTCGATGACCTGAATGATCAATTCTCCAGCCTCAGCGCGTTCCCAGTCCCTTCGGGCATTGAATCGTTTACAAAGCTCCTCCGATGTGACACCCTTTACTGGAATCGCGATTCGATCGAAAGGCGGGCTCATGATTGAATACGCTCAAATTCGCGCCATGCTGCACCAGCTTATCGCGTTTCAGATTTCCCTGGACGAGATGGACGAATGGCTGAGCAGGGAGTCATGGAATATGCATCAGGATTCCGGGGCCGATGCTATCCGTCTGGTAGGCGCTATCGAGGGACGAGTTGCAGAATTCGAGCAGGGCCACATTTCTGAGCGCGACCTATACCGGGCATTGGAACGGTTGGTCGATGTTTTCAATGTCCAATCGCGGGAGCCGGAGGTACGCATAATCGCATCTGGCAGCGTCGATGCGGGGCAACCATTCAGTTTCAAGTTTGGACCGTGGGCTGGCGCTGATACACAATTCGGATTGGAATTCTCGTCCGCTCTTCCCCAGCGAGCCTGACGATGATCCAATAAAGCCCCGGCTCTTTGACGTTCAAGGTAAGATTGCCCATCATGTTGGCCGACCTTTCGTCCGGAGCCTCAAAAAGTAGCGGCACACTGACCTCCGGCATCGGAGGCGGAAGCTGCGATTGAGATTCCATCGTGAGCGTAAGGTCCAGTGGTCCCCGGTATTCGCCTGCACGAAAACTGACAATGAGTTTGAAGCTTACTTGAGTTGGCGGCATTTCAGGAGCGGTCCCGGCGACCGTAAACCTGTCCACAATGCGAAAAAGTGTAATTCCTCCGCTCGAATCCTGGCTGAATCCCTCGCAAATCGCGGCGACATTCAGGTGCGGCCCCATGCCGGTCAACATCCGCTGTTCGCTCATTCCGTCCTCGCTTCGAAATTGTAGAACGATGAAACCGCCGTCCGCAGATTGACTTCCGGCGCACAACTACTAAGTTCCCCTATTCCGCCAAGTATATTCTTGCCTTCGTTTTTCTCCATGACTGAAAACATCTTCGATCGGATTCATCGCCAAGCGGTCAACGCGCGGCCGGCGCAGAGCCTGGCCCGCGCGCCGCTCAGCGCTAAAGCCGCGGCGGCGGGCAAGCGAGTGGCGCGCACGCCGGCGCTGCAACCGGAGGTCGCCTCCGCCACCAATCGCCTGCAGCCCGTAGGGGCCATCGATCCGGCCAGCGGGCGCGAGATTACCCAGCCCTCCGACAACCCGGCCGTGAACCAGGCTCTGGCTACACAGGCCATGGCGGAGTTTCGCCATGGCCTCGAGCAGGCGCTCAAGGGCCTCGCCGGAGCCCGTCTGGAAGCGGTGCGGGAGGTGAAGAATCCCCTGCGCCTGGCGGAAAAGGTCGCGGTCGAAGGCCAGCCCGCCGAGACGGTGCCGGATTACGGCGCGGCGCAGATCGCCGTCGATTCACGCCGGACACGGGACGCCGTAGCCGCCGCCGTCAAGCGGCGGTTTCGCGTGCTGCGCGAGATCGACCGCTTCGACCTGGGCGATCCCGTTTACGGATACCGCGCCCTGTCGTTGCAGGTGCAGATGCCCAACGGCGCATCGGAAGAGCTGCAGATCGCTCCCCGGGAGGTGCTGGAGGCCAACCGGCTGGAGCACCGGGATTACAGGAAAGCGCGGGAGGCCGAGCTGGCCGGCAAGGATGCGGGCGCCAGGCAGGCGCGGGCGCGGGCGATCAACGACGCCGCCATGCGGCGCTTCGAGCAGCGCAATGAGGACGCGGGCGAGCGCGCGGCCGGATTGGCGAAAGGATGCCGGGTGAAGCTGAGCGACGGAGCGGAGGCGACCGTGTGCTGGCTCCATCCCGGGCTGAAGCTGGCCCGGGTGCAGACCGCGGACGGCAGGAATCTCACCGTGCGGGTGAAGGATCTGCAGCCGGACATCGCCTCCGCTCCGCCGGCGGGCAAAAAGATTGCCGCGCCTCCAGCCAGTTGACGGTCAACGGTCCCGCGCCCTGGACCGCGTAGTGCGCGCCCGGAAGCAAACTCCGGCGGCGCGTTTGCAGCTTCGGCGCCGTTGCCGCTCCCCGCGGCGGCCTGCGCCGGCGAGCGATTTCCGCCACGCTCCGGGCATCGACGCGCACCCGCCCCGCCTAATTCCGCCATCCCTGTGCGCGAGGCTTCCCCGCGCCGGCGTTCCTCTTCCCCATGCCAGCCGTTAAGAAGACCCCCAAGAAGATCTCCTCTAAAGCTGCGGCCGCATCCACCAGGGCCGGCGCGCCGCGCGAGGATGCCGGCATCACCCGGGAGAAGATTCTGCTCAAGTATTGGGAGCTGGCCAACCTGGATCCGGAGGCGACCAAGGGCAACATCGCCGGACAGCTCAAGGCGCTCGATTCGCTGCGCGAGGAGCTGGGCCTGGCCGCGGAGAATGCCGTCCCGCGGAGCGCCGCCGGCAGCGGCCCCTCCGCCGTGTATCGCGCGGCATGGATGCCGCCAACCGGCGATGAGCCTTCGGCGTGAGCGGCGCAGCCTGGACCGAAGAGGCGCCCTATTGCTGGATGCCGGCCACCGCCGCGCAGCGGGCGGCTCTCGACTCGGAGGCGGACATCCTGTTCTTCGGCGGCTCGGCCGGCTCGCTCAAGACCGAGACCATGCTGATGGACGCGGTGCAGGAATATCGGAATCCCAACCTGCGCGCCATCCTCTTCCGCTCCTCGTTCTCCGAGATGACGGACATCATCGACAAAACGCGGCGGCTCTATACGCCGCTGGGCGGAGTCTTCGTGGGCTCGCCGCGCTGGAAGTGGAGCTTTCCCTCGGGCGCGGCCATCCGGCTGGCCTACATGAAGACCGACGACGACGTCTGGAAGTATCTGGGCCCGCGCTATTCCTTCATCGGCTTCGACGAATCCACGCTGCACAGCTAGCGGCAGGTGCGCAATATCCTGGGCCGGCTCAGCTCGACCGATCCGTCGCTGCGGCTGCGCATGCGGCTCACCTCCAATCCCGGACAGGCCGGCGCCGCCTGGCACCAGGCCCTGTTTCTGCGCGGCCATTGCCCGGTGCATTCTCCGCGCAGCTCGGCCGAA
>JAJYZK010000313.1 GCA_021799945.1 Acidobacteriota bacterium | reverse complement strand
TCCATCATGTCGATCAGGTGAGCGGCCCGGCCATAGCCGATGCGAAGTCTCCGCTGCAGCAGGGAAGTCGAGGCCTTGCCGAACTCCAGGACCAGCCGCACCGCATCCTCGAAGAGCTCGTCGGAGGCGTCGCCCTCCTGCGGCTCCGCATCCAGGTCGCGCCCTCGGTCGTCCTTCGGCGATTCCAGGAAGCCCTGCACGTATTCCGCCTCGCCCTGCTGCTTCCAGAAGCCGACCACCGCGGCAGTCTCTCTTTCCGTGACGAAGGGAGCGTGCAGGCGCTGCAGCCGCGAGGTTCCGGGAGGCAGAAAGAGCAGGTCGCCCCGGCCGAGAAGCGATTCGGCGCCATTCGAGTCGAGGATGGTGCGGGAATCCACCTTGGTGGCCAGCCGAAACGACATTCGCGTGGGGACGTTGGCTTTGATCAGGCCGGTGATCACATCGACGGACGGTCGCTGGGTGGCCAGAACCAGGTGAATGCCGACGGCGCGCGCCATCTGCGCCAGGCGGGTAATCGCCTCCTCCACGTTCGCTTTATCCAGCATCATCAGATCGGCCAGCTCGTCGATGATGATGATCATGTGAGGCAGCGGCAGCTCGTCGCCTTCGCCATCGAACAGGCTGAGCGATCTGTTTTCAAAGAGCTTGTTGTATTGATCGATGTTGCGGACGCTGCGCGAGGCCAGCAGCTTCAGCCGGCGCTCCATCTCGCGCACCGCGTTGCGCAGCGCGTTGGCCGCCAGCTTGGGCTCGGTGATGATCGGGGTAAAGAGGTGGGGGATGCCTTCGTACATGCCCAGCTCCACCCGCTTCGGATCCACCAGAATCAGCCTCACCTGTTCCGGCGTCGCCTTGAAGAGGACGGACATAATCATCGCGTTGATGGCCACCGACTTTCCGCTCCCGGTGGAGCCGGCGATCAGGATGTGGGGCATCGTGGCCAGATCCGAGGTCACGATGCGCCCGTTGATGTCCTTGCCCATGGCCAGCGTCAACTTCGACTTGCTCTGCCCGAAGGTCTCCGATTCAATGACGTCCCGCAGCCAGATGGTCTCTCTTTGGCGATTCGGCACCTGGATGCCCACGGTGCTCTTGCCCGCCATGCGCTCGATCAGGATGCTTTCGGCGCGCATCGCCAGGCAGAGATCTTCCGCCAGGCCGGTGACCCGGCTGTACTTCACCCCCGCTTCCGGCCGGAACTCGAAGGTCGTCACGACGGGTCCAGGGTTGATCTGCACCACCTGTCCGCCGACATCGAATTCCGCGCACTTTTCCACCAGCACCGTGGCCTCCTCCCGCAGCTCGTCCTCGCTGACAAACTGCGCGTCCTCGCTGCGGTGCAGCAGGCTGCTGGGAGGCAGGCGGAATCCGCGCACCGATTTTGGAGTTACGGTGACGCCGCGGGTCTCTGCATCGGCTCGCTCCCCGATGGAGATTCTCGGCGGTTCGGCTCGCGGCGGCGCGGCCTCCGCATTTTCCAGCACCCCGTGCGGCAACTCCTCCTGTGGCCCGATTGCCGCTTCGAGATTCCGTTCCGGAGCCGGCTCGCGGCTCCATTCCACCGGCTCGTCCACCGGCTCGTCCACCGGCTCGAGGTCCAGAGGAAGCTCGGGCTCCGGCCCGGGATCGGGGATACTGGTGCGCGGCATCTGATCCCAGATCGAAGGCGCAGGCCGTTCGGCGGCAGGCGTGTATCTCGAATTCCGGGGAGTCCGGGTCTCAGGAGCGCCATAGCGGGGAGAAATCGGCGCAGCGCGCAGTTCCTCTTCCCCGGCAATCGTGCCTCCGGCCGCCTCCTTCTGCCGGCGGGTCAGCCGGGCAGCCTCGCGCCGCTTCCTCCAGGCGATTCGCCAGTTGTGGATCCGGTCCCGCCACGCCAGCAAAAAGGCGAAGCGCACATGCATCCATTCCCGGGCGGCGGTGAAGCTGAAGGTGGTGGAGAGATACAGCGAGAGCGCGAGCATGCTCACGATGACGATCGCCGCGCCGGGAAAATTCAGGTAGTGCTGCAGCGCGTCGACCGCCAGGCGTCCCAGGAGGCCCTCCACCGGCAGCGCATGCTCCCACAGCAGATGCCCGGGCAGCAGGCCGAGCGCCGCGGGACCGCAGATCAGATACAGCAGGACGCCCAATCCCTTCGCCGTCGGCGAGCCGGCCGGCCTCGACCGCAGCCACATCCACCCTGCCGACCCCACCAGGAGAGGCAGGAAAAAAGCGGCGATCCCATCCACTTGAAGCAGCATGTCGCTCAGCGCCGCGCCGAGCAAGCCGATCCAGTTATGAGCCGGATGCGACCCGGCGTACCCTCCCACCGTATTGAAAGATGGGTCCGTTGGCCGATAGGAGACAAGGGAGAGGAAAAGAAGGACGGCGGCCACCAGCAACAGGACGCCGATGACCTCGTTCAGCCGCCGGTTGCGGGTCGGGGTGAGGAGAATTTTGAGCGCTTTCATGGGCGAACGGCAGGACTCGACCCCGCCGGTGCAAACAGACCGCGGAGACGGCGGGGGAACCCGGAAAGCCAGAGCAACCCCAGTATCGCAGAGATCGCAGCCGCGAGCGGAGAATCGTCTCTCCCGCCGTCCCCGGAGGAACCGACTCCGTGACTCCCTGAAGCGCATCCCCGGGCCGGAGTTCGGAGCGTGGTCAGGGCTGCGTGGAGGGCAAGGGCGTGCTCACCTGCAGGCGCCACATTCCATTCTGTTTTGTATAGAAGTGCAAGACATTTTCGCGGTAGGAATTCGGCTTGCCGGGCTCCGTATATACCTTGGTCAGGGTGACGCAGGCGGATCCGGAGAAGAGATGCTCGCGCAGGTTGGTCGCGGTCACCGTGAAGCGCCCACGCTGCTGGCGGGTGAGATTGCTGAGAACCTCCGATTTGCTCATCACCCTTCCATCGGCGCGGAGCCCCACGTAATTGTCCGCCATGACCGTGTCGGCCAGCGACGCATTCCCCTCTATCTCGGCTCGTAGAAAGTCTTCCTCCAGCCCCCGCAGGGCGCGGAGATCCGCCAGGTCGGATTGCATGTCGCCCACAGCGCCGTACTGAACCGGCAGTTCTTTGGGTTCTGGGGCGGGCTCTTGGGCGGACTGCGCCGCAATCTGATCCGGCTGCAGGACGGCGGCGGGAGCCCAGCCGGGGCACAGGACGACCGTGACCGCAGCGAGGAATCGGGGACGGAGCGCTCCGCGGACAGCCCGCTTGATTCCGGCTGCGATTCGCCGGCAAGGCATTGCGGCGCAATCGCCTACGCTATTTTTCGATTTCCACGCCCCGCCAGAAGGCAACGTGGTTTTTGATGTTTCGGGCCGCCGGCTTCGGGTCGGGGTAATACCACGCCGCATCCTGGTTCTCCTGGCCGTCCACCAGCAGGCTGTAGTAGCGAGCCTGACCCTTCCAGGGACAAGTGGAAATGGTTGTGCTGGGCCGGAAAAACTCCCGGTGGATGGAGCCTTCGGGGAAGTAAACGTTGCCTTCCACCGTCTCGAAGGTCTCGCTTTCCGCGATTACTTTGCCATTCCAGATCGCCTTGGCCATGGACTGTTTCGGATGTTCCGCCTTCCCTCTGAACACCTTAGCAGATTGCGCCGAAGTTGCGGCGCAGGGCCGGCCCCGCGCCGGGCGCACACCCTAAGCAGACGCGGCGGAGACACCGGCCCCAAAGAACCCAAAAACGAAGCCCGGACCCACTCTGCCCGCGGCATGTGAACTTTCACGCCGGCGGACGGAGCCGAGGCCGGGCTTCGCCGAAGGGTGTCTGAGCTTGGAGCGCTTTACTGGCCACCGGCGGGCAGCATTGCCACCTTGGTGATGTGAATGGACTTATCCGTGTTGTTGACGGTAGCGGTTACGCGCACGTGGTGACCGTAATGGTCCTTGACCAAGTCCGGATTGTCGATCTTCCACACCGCATTGCTGGCGTCGTCCACAAAGACAGGAGCGGAGCCGCCCTGAATGCACTTTTTCACGCATGCTTCGTTCGGAGATTTGCTGGTATGCATCGCTGAGCAATGCGAATCGCTGATGTAGCCGGAGATCCTGGTGGTGCCCGCGGCCATCGCGACGGCGCTGCCGAGAAACAAAACTGCCGCAAGATATTTCATGAATGCCTCCTCTGGCAATCCGGTGTCAGAACGATTTGTACGCCTCCGTCCGGGCTCTGGCAAGAGTCGTAGCCCGGCGCAGCGGGG
>JAJYZK010000312.1 GCA_021799945.1 Acidobacteriota bacterium | reverse complement strand
CGGGTTTCGCTCACCACCACGGCGTAGCTGCCGTCGGGCAATTCCAGCGCGGTGACGTTGTGGCCCTTGCCGCCCTCGTTATCCGGCCAGCAGAGTCCTTGATCGTGGTAGGGACCCAGACGGGATCCGCTAACCGCCTCGATCGCCTGCGAATGCATCCAGTCCCAATGTCCGTCCGCCTGGGGCCAGCGGCTGGCGAACATCCAGTATTTGCCGTCGGGGCCCTTGAGGATCTTGCCGTCCCAGTAGTCCCATTGCTTCATCGTCGGATCCTCCAAGCCGTCGTTGAGATCCCGAGGCCCAACGGTGGCTGCCCCCCAGACTGTGGAGGAGAGCTTGCCGTGAAGCGGAATCGGCTTGAAGTAATCGATGAAAGGTTTGGGGCCGATTCCGGCCGGCAGGCTCGCTTGGCCGACGGCGGCGAGAGGCAGGAAAGCGCTCAGGATGAAGAGGACCGGCGGAATGGCGTGCTTCGAGAACCGGGTTTGCGCCTTTGAGCCGGCGTTGCAGCAGAGATTGGAATGTGTGGTGGGCATAGTACCTGTCAATACCTCGGGAAAGGATTTCAGCCTTTCAAAATTCCGGTCATTGGTCGCGGCTGGGCCGGCGGAGGCTTGCCACTTCCCTCGGGTTTGGGGTTTCGTCCGCTGCGATTTCCCCGGAGCCGCTCAGATGGAAGGGTCGAAGCGGCCCCTCATTCGAGGTGGGGTTCGAGATGAGGTTCGAAGGGACCTTCGCCGACCTCGCAACTTCCATTTCGCCAGCCGGCCGCATTGCGGAGGCGGAGGGCGCCATGGACGGCGCCGCCAATCCCACCGCTCCTTCGCGCCCCCCGCGCCGCGTCAGCGTATATCGATTTTGCATTCGGCAATTGCTTTCAAGTCCGATGGCCGGCCTTCCGCGAGGGCTTCGCGCCTGCCGCTCGTCGAACTCCGCCGGGTTTCGCGCACCTCAACAATAGTGAAGGGCCAGAGAAGATGTCAACGTTGCAGTTAACGATGATCCGCGGCTCCGATTTGCCCCAGGCCGCCGCTTCTCATTCCGTCTCCCTTTCGCGATTACAGCAGGTCGTCAATGGGTATGTTTTTCGGGGGCAGCTCATAACCCATCCAAATCCCACGCTCGGCGAGTGACTTGGCGATAATGCGCTGATCGATGCCGGAGGACGATCGTGGGATTGAGAGCAAGTCAGGTGGAGTTGTCGAGACCAGTGTTATCCGTCCAGGCTTGTCGCCCATAGCGGCCTCCACGGTCCCCCTATTTCGAGGGACCGTGGGCACCCTCTTTTGTGGCCAATTTAGCTCGGCAAGACCGTAGCCACCCGCCGGCTTAGCTCTGGGCCACTCGACAAAGATCCGACTAGGCAGGGACGGCACCGATCTGCTGCAACAAACTCAGCAGGTCCGGCTGCCCGAATTCTTCGACGATTTGTCCTCCCGAAAACCGATAGAAATTCATCGCCCTAACCTCGATCTTCTTGCCGGTCGCCGGTACACCAAAGAAAACGCCGTCGTGAGTCCCGCGCATAGTGAATCGCGCAGCTACGCTTTCTCCTTCAGCAATCATTTCGTCGCGTGTCCACTGGATGTCGGAGAAACCACCACGCATCATCCCCACAATGCTCATGTAGCCGGCAGGACCGCGCATAGGCTCAGGGCGTCCTGGCACGTAAAAGACCGCATCTGCTGAGATAAGCTCCTCGGCCAGTTTCTGGTCGGCTGTATTGATGAATTCAGTGAAACGATGCATTGCAAGCTTGTTGGCTTCGGTGCTCATTCTGAACAACCTTTCGAAAATGTAGCGGCAGATTGCCACTCATTAGAAATGATGTCGGATGCTTCAAAGAGAACCATTGGTATATGGCAATAAGTATTTCTTATATACTCATGAGTCATGAACCTTGAAAACCTGAAGCTTTTGGATGTATTGGCAAGAACCGGCTCCTTGCGAAAGGCTGCGGAAGAAATTGGCTCATCGCAACCGAGGCTGACTCAGCAGCTCCAGAAGATCGAACATGATCTAGGCGCAGTCTTGTTTCACCGTTCGCCAAATGGGGTGACTCTCTCTGAAGCGGGACGGGCATTTCTTCCGTTTGCCCGCAAAATCAGCGGCACTTTCAGTGCTGCGCAGTCTGCCATTTCTGAGCTGGGGTACGGAGCCACAAGGAGGCTGAGGGTGGGCATAAGCATCACTGCTTCGATGCACCTGATGCCGGGCAATTTGCTGGCGTTCCACAGGCGACATCCAGAGGTCGTCGTCAATGTTACGAGGACGACACCGAAGCTGCTTCTAAGGGGTCTGGAAAGCGATCAATTTGATTTGTGCTTTGGCCTGGAACTTCCCGAATCCTCTTTGGTTGCGCGAGAAGAAGTCTTCAGCACAAGAATGGCGGGCTTCTCGTCCACCACCATGGCAACAGAGAAACGCCAACGTCTTGAGCAGTTTTGCCGGATGCCGCTTGTTCTTCCGCCCAGATGGTGTGGAACTCGCGCTTTATTGGAAGAAGCATTGCGGCGGTCAAAGATTCAGCCCAAGGTGCTCATGGAGATCGATGACCCGGGCACGATAATAGCCATTGTGAAGACTGGGGTTGCCGCTACTATTCTTCCGCGCGTCCTGCCAGGCCTCTCGAAATCCCTTGTCCTGGCGGAAATCAGTGATTTCGTTGGTGAAGTGAAAGGCACGATGCTTTTTCCGCGAAATCCAAAGCCAGAAGCGCAGTCATTCATGCAGGTCGTCTCGGAACGCATCAGTTCACAGACCGACTGGAAGACAATTTAGGGCGGATGGACCCTTGGTGGGAGACCCATCTGACACGATTTGAACGCTTTGAATCAGCGCAAGTTCTCACCTGACGCATTCAGGCCAACCCACTCACTGAGAAAGGCCTCCGCATTGAGCAAAGATGCGGCGATTGGGGCGAATCTGCGCCCACGTTCAAAGATAGCCTTCACCTTGAGGCGCCTGCGCGTCATCTGAGACGGCGCGGAGGATGCTGGAGGCCGCGGCCCGCCCTGCTACCGGCGGGAGCAACCGGTCAGGCGGCCGAGGCTCGGGCCATGGCCAGGCGGCATCGGCGCCATTCCGAAGGACGACCGGCAGAGGTCGCCATGCCAGAGTCAGCCTCCTCTGGAGCCGCCAAGGCGACCATCTCTCAATCGGCCATCCCGCACGCGCCGAGCGCCGGCCCTGAAATTCTTCCGCTGCGTGCGCTCGCCTATGAAGGCCGCGCGCAAAGGCGACCTCCCGCGAGCGTTGCGCCCTCGACGGAAGCCTCCACTCAGTGCAATACTATATTCGCAGTGTCGAATATTCCGTTTCAATTGGAACCCGTGCCGGATTCTTTACGCAGATTCAAAGCCGACATCTTTCAGGCGCTCGCCCACCCCACCCGCATCGCCATCATGGAGCTGCTCGGCGAAGGCGAGCTTTCCGCGGGCGACCTGATGGAAAGACTTGGAATCGAGCAGGCCAACATCTCGCAGCACCTGGCCGTGCTTCGCTCCAAACAACTGGTCTGGAACCGCAAGGCGGGAAACCAGGTCTTCTATTCGGTCCGCGATCCGATCGTCAACCAGGTTCTTGCTTTAATGCGCCTTTACTTTCAAAGGCGGCTGATTGAGGCGCGGGAGATGCTGGATGAGATAAACGACAGCGCCCCACCCGCAGACCCGTCACTTACGGATCCATGACGGAGCGCGGACGGAGCGCGGCATCGGCATGGGCCGGCCCGGAAGGGTTCGGCCATCGTCACCCGCATCGTTGATTCCATCGCTGTATGGGAATGGAGAACCCTGAGAATTGTCCCAGTTCGGCCATCTTATCCCCGCCAGTCTCCCTTCGGCGGCGATCGCCCACAGTCTTCAACTGCTGCTGCTGTGCGCGGCGGCCTGGCTGGCCTTGGGATTCGCCGGGCTGCTCCGGCCGCACAGCCTGCGCCTGGTCGCCCGGGTCATTTTTCCCCTCGGAGCGCTGATCTGCCTGTTCCTGGCTGGGCTTGCCGGGCTCTATCTGGCCTCCGGTCATGCGCCGGAAGTCATGCTGCTGCCTCTGGGCCTGCCCGACCTTCCCTTCCACGCGCGGCTGGATATGCTCTCGGCTTTCTTCCTGTTTCTCCTCGGCCTGGCGGGGGCGGGGATATCCATCTTTGCCGGCGGATACTTCCGCTCGGGACACGGCGCCGCGCCCGGAGTGCTTTGCCT
>JAJYZK010000012.1 GCA_021799945.1 Acidobacteriota bacterium | reverse complement strand
GGACCGTCGACGTGAGAACGCCATTCGCATTCGCCAAGATCTCAAGCACTCTTCCCGTGGTCACCCCGCCGGAGGATGGAACATCCCCGATAAAGAGGTCGCCTGCCGCGTCGAGAGCCAGCGCCTGTGGCGTCTGGAGCGTATAGGGCGCCGTGCTCACCGCCTGATTCGAACCCAGGCCGGGCAGTGAGTTTGCCAGTTGCCGGACCGTGTTCGTGCCGGTATCCGCAATGTAGATTGCCCCATTGGCCGACACCGCTATGGATTCAGGCTTGCTGTAGCCATTTCCGATCGTCTCCTGCGAATCGATGACGACCGAAGGCGCGGCGGCGAAGGCCCCGGCCGTGGCTAGGGCAAACCCGGCAATGGGCAACAAGGACAGCGCTTTCTTGAAAGCCAGACGCATGTTCGAACGCATCACAATATCCCCCGATCCAGACGACCTTTGGAGTAAGCTACAAGCGCAGCGGACTGGCCGGGCGGGTTATGAACCATCCGCCGCTCGTCACTCCTCGCACTTTCAAACCCGAGAATGTCCCACCGCGAGGCGAATCTCCAACCAAATCTGTACGAAATTAGGACGACTCAAACACGCAGAGTATAGCGGGAACGGCGGCCCGGAACTAGGCGAATCTTATGTGGGGTAACCCAAGCATCATCCCTGCGCTCCCTCAAGATCCTATTGCTCAATAGTTCCTTTCAGTTACCAACGTCACCGTTTCTCAAAAGCATCTACTTCTGTCGGCGGCCATACAGCCTGGTCCACCCGTTGCGATCGGACGCGGGAGGCGCAGAGAACTTAGTTCTGTTGATGGAAGAATTTATTGTTAACGCTGGGCCAAGCTTCTTTGAAAACGAATACTCCTCCATCGATAAGGATGTTCGTGACCCATCGCTGATAGGTCTTAGTTAGCGTGCGCTCCTGAGCTGGGTAATAAAAATTGGAAATGCCCGCGGCCGCGCCCGCGCCCACGATCTCTCCGGCGTTGAATGCTTCCCCGCCATCGTCCTGGCGGGTGATGGCAATGCGCGTGATGGCGTATGCGAACCGCTTGACGATGGAGCCTTTCCCCATGGTGTAGTAACGGGTGTCCTCATGCAGGACGGTTGGAATCAGGAACTCGACCCACAGATTTTCATCTGTGCCGTCGGCCAGGGTGTGCCAGTAGTACCGGCCATATCCGACTGCGCCCCCCCCGAATTCGGGAAACGAATTGCCCAGAAGTCCCAGTCCCGCCTGACCGCCGAAAAAGATAAAGGACGAATAGTCGAGGCTGTCCTGGATCGAGGTCACGAGTTTGTCTTTCACCGATTGCGGGGGAAGCGTGGTGTCCGCGCTGACTGCGCGGAAGTTGGGCACAACGTAGAGAATTCGCTTGGTTTGCCTGCCCTCGCTGAGGGGATCCTGATCGCCTCCCTGCGCTCCGGCGTCGCTCATGGCGGTCAACGCCGGCGGGGCGGAGCGCTGCGCGATGGTGGAGCCCGGATCGTCGGGGAGCAATGCGCTCCCGCTCAGATCCCGCACCGGCGTGGAAACTGCCTCGACGTTCTGCCTCACGGCCGCGGAATCCTCCTGCTGCGCCTCCGCCGCGTGCGGAGCAATCAACCCCAAACCGAGTGCTGCGGCGATCAACCATGGACACTTTGCGAACGTCATAAAAGGGGCCCCAGCTCACCAGGTCGCGCCAAGTCGGGCGGAATTCGATCGCTTCGGCGGCGCCCCGGGGGCTACCGCGCGGCTGACGGGAAGGATGCAAACTCGTCCCAGAAAGTAACGAAAGTCACCTTCCGATCCGTCGCGAAACAGTACTCGCCTAGTCTCACCCGCTTTGCCGGCGAAGTCGAGCAAATATTGGGCGAAAACACTGCAAATACAAGGACTTGACTACAACTTTCGGGTAAGCGGCAGGCATGGGGCCAAGGAGCGGTCTGGCGCGTTTTCATCCATCGACGAGGCCGGCCGCGCGGAACTGCGTGCGGCGCTGTGTTTCAGATTGACGGTCCCCGGCCGGGGTTGACTCGGGAGCTTGCGCCCGCCGCCGTCCGTGCTACGTTACAGTTCATGAAGTCCAGAACCCTTTTCGGACTGGCCGGCGCATTCTTCCTGCTCTTCGCCGCATATATCTTTCTCCGGTCTCACAACTGGGCCGCCGCTGTGCTTGCCGGACTGGCCGGCGCAATCTTTACCTTGCTGGGGGCAATGCCGGAACGCCGGCGGTGAAGGCGGGCTTCGGCGCCAAAGCGCGCGGCCGGGGCTCCGAACTCCGGCGTTTTTGCCGGAACCGCCCGTGGGTCCGGTTTGCTGCTACCCTCACACCATGCCCCGGTCCGCCCTCTGGTTTGCGATCGCGTTTGCCTGGTGGCTTGACGCCGGGCTGGCTCTGCTGCGCCATCATCGCTCGCAAGCCGCGCTGGCGGCGCTGGCCGCGTGCGCTTTTTTCGCGACCGGGCTCTACTTCAACACACGAGATCGCAGCCGCCGCTGAAGCGGCGGCTCCCGATTTGGTGGGGATTGGTCATTCTAAAAAGCCGGCGCCGGATCGGCCATTGCCGGGAGAGAGTGGAAGCGAAAACGCTTCAAGTGGCGAGCAGGCCGGTGTACACCGCCATGCCGGCGACCGCGTCCACACCCAGCGCGTCGAGCGCGTCAATCTCCCGCCGGCTGCGTATGCCGCCGGCAACGATCAAACGGCGCCGGGTGAGGCCCCGCAAACGCTCGGCTTCTTCGATAGGGAAGCCCTGCATGGCGCCTTCGCCATCGATGTGCGTGTAGAGGAATGCGCCGCAGTAGGGCTCCAGCAGCGGGATCGCCTGGTCGGGCGTCAGATCGATGCGGTGTTTCCATCCCTTCACCGCGACTCTTCCCTGCTTGGTGTCCACGCTGAAGACCAGCCTTTCCAGACCCGCAGCCCCGGCCAGCGCGCTGGCGAACTCCCGGTTTACGGAGCCGTCGCCGAAGAGAGCGGAGCCCAGGATGACCCGGCGAGCGCCGGCCTCGAGCAGCGACATGGCCTTCTCCACGGACCCGATGCCGCCGCCGACCTGGCAGGGGAGCCTCTGCGCGATCCGAGCCACCAGCGCGGCGTTGTCTCCCTGGCGCATGGCGGAATCCAGATCGATCAACTGCACGAGGGGATAGCTCTGGAAGCGCTCGATCCAATATTCGAAGTCGTCGAAGGCCAGCTTCAGCTCTTCCCCGTGCAGCAGTTGGACGATGCGGCCGCCCATGAGGTCGATGGAGGGAATCAGCATGGAAGTCTCACAGAAACGCCGCTGCGCTCAAGCTCCATTTTGAGGGCCCGGGCGTCGGCCACTCCGAAGTGGAAGATGCCTGCCGCCAGCGCGGCATGCGCCTTGCCTGCCTGGAAGACCTGGATAAAGTGTTCGGCGGAGCCGGCGCCGCCGGAGGCGATCACCGGAATCTGCACCGCCTCGCTGACCCGCGCCGTCAGCTCGCAGTCGAAGCCGGCGCGCGTGCCGTCGGCATCCATGGAGGTGAGCAGAATCTCTCCGGCCCCGCGGCTCTCGGCCTCGCGGGCCCAATCCAATACGCGCCGGCCGGCCCGGACGCGCCCGCCGCGCACAAACACTTCCGCCTCTCCCACCGGGTCCCGGCCGGCCGTGGAACGCCGGGCGTCGATGGCGACGATCACCGCCTGCGCGCCGAAGCTGCGGCCGATCTCATCGATCAACGCCGGCTCGGCGACGGCGGCGGAGTTGACGCTGATCTTGTCCGCTCCAGCATCGAAAACCGCGGCCGCATCCCCGGCCGATCGGATGCCGCCGCCGACGGTGAAGGGAATAAAAAGCTCTTTGGCGGTCCGGCGCACCGTCTCAATGAGGGTGCCCCGTTCTTCGTGGGTTGCGGCAATGTCCAGCAGCACAATCTCGTCCGCGCCCGCATTCGCATGCCGCCAGGCCAGCTCGGCCGGATCGCCGGCATCCACCAGGTCTACAAATTGCACGCCCTTCACCGCGCGTCCGCCCTTCACGTCGAGGCAGGCGATGATCCGCTTGGTCAGCATGCAAGCTCCACAAAGTTTTGTAGAACCCGCAGTCCGGCGGGGCCGGACTTCTCCGGATGAAATTGCACGCCCATCACATTGCCCCGCTCCACAGCCGCGGAAAACTCGCCGCCGTAATCGGTCACCGCAACGGTTTGCGGCGCTACCGGGCCGCGGAACGAGTGGCTGTAATAAAAGTAGGAGCCACTCTCGACGCCGCGCATCAGGCGCGACTGCGGCGCAACGCGCACCTGGTTCCAGCCGACATGGGGGGCCTTGACGGCCGAGGGAAAGTGCTCGCAGCGCCCGGGAAATGCGCCCAGCCCGGGCCATCCCTCCGCCTCCGCACTGCCCTCGAAGAGCCACTGCATGCCGACGCAGATGCCCAAAAACGGCGCGCCCCGCGCGATGGACTCGCGAATCGCGGCGGCGATGCCGCTCGCTTCGAGCCGTCCGGTAGCCTGAAAATGGCCCACGCCCGGCAGCACGAGCTTCCCCGCCGCCGTAATCCGGGCCGGATCGGCGGTAATCTCAGCGGACTGGCCCAGCGCCCGCAAGGCCTTGAGCACCGACGTGGCGTTGCCGGCTTTGTAATCGATGACCGCAATCCCCTGCCGCTCGCTCATAGCAGGCCCTTGGTGCTGGGCAGCATCGCGCCGAGCTGTTTGTCTTTGCAGCAGGCCACGCGCAACGCCCGGCTGAAGGCCTTGAACAAGGCCTCGATCTTGTGGTGATTGGATCGGCCGTATACGGTCTTCAGGTGCACGTTGGCGCGCGCTCCGCGCGCGAATCCTTCAAAAAAATCCTCCACCAGTTCGCTCTGCAAATCGCCGACCAGGCGGGTTCTCACTTTGGTCTCAACGACACAGGAGACGCGTCCGCTCAAGTCCACCGCGGCGAGGCCCAGCGTCTCGTCCATGGGCATCAGGAAATATCCGGCCCGCAGGATGCCCTTCTTGTCGCCGAGAGCTCGCTCGAAGGCTTCTCCCAGGGCGATGCCCACATCTTCGACGGTATGGTGCTGGTCCACGTCCAGATCGCCTTCGCACAGCAGCTCCAGATCGAAGGCCCCGTGACGAGTGAAGAGCTCCAGCATGTGGTCGAAGAAGCGGATTCCCGTCTTCACCCGGTACCGTCCGGTTCCCTCAATGGTCAACTTGAGAGCGATCCTGGTCTCCGTTGTATTGCGGAGGATCTCCGCCCGCCGCCGGCGCACTCCCCGGGCCTTCCCCGCCGTCGCCCTCGCCGCCGCCGTCATGGCCTCTCCCAGCCGATCTCGCGCAGAGACTCTTCGATCGCCTGCATGGCCTGCCGGGTTTGCTCGCGGGGGCCCACCGTGATGCGGACGCAGCCCTCGCATCCATAATCCCGGGAGCGGTCGCGCGTAAGCACGCCGCGGCGCCGCATGGCCTGCACAAACGCAGCGTGGGCGGGGCCGATCCGGGTCAGAATGAAATTCCCATGGCTGGGCCAGAACGGCGCGCCCAGCCGCCGCAGGCCCTGCGCCATCTCTTCCCGCGCCAACTTCACCTCCCCGACATACCATTGCAGGTAGGCGGCGTCGTCCAGCGCCGCCGGCAGACAGGCTAAGGCCAGAGCATTCACGCTGTACGGAGAGATGACCGCCCGCAGCCACCGCTGCACCCCAGCCCCGGCGGCCAGCACGCCCACCCGCAGGGCCGCCAGCCCGTAGGCCTTGGAAAAGGTCCGGGCTACGATGAGGTTGGGGACCTTACCCACCAAGTCGAGAACCGTCTCGCCGAAAAAGTGGAAATAGGCCTCATCCACCAGCACCACGGCCTGCGGCGCCTGCTCGAGAACCTCGAGAATCCGCTCGCGGCTCACCGCCGCGCCTGTCGGGCTATTGGGGTTCGCAATCGCGATCAGCCGCGTGCGCGGAGTCACCGCCTGCAGGAGCTCACTCCCGGGAAAGGCAAAGTCCGGTCCGCAGGGAATCCGGCGCAGCACGCCCTCCGCGCCGGAGCCGTAGATCTCATACATGGCGTAGGTGGGCACGGGCATGAGAAACTCGTCCCCGCGATCCAAAAAGGTTTGACACACCACGTGGATGGCCTCATCCACGCCGTTGGTGAGCAGCACCTCTTCCGGACGGAGGCCGAGCGAACCGGCCACCTTCGCCTCCACCTGGCCCCGCTCCGGGTACCGCGTCAAATCCGCTGCGGCCAGCCGACCCAGCGCTTCCAGAACTCGGGGCGAGCAGGCATAGGTATTTTCGTTGAAATCCAGCCGCATCCCCTCCCGCGAACCCAGGGGAGGATGATATTCGGGAATGCGCCGGATGGCGGCGCGCGGCTCCGGGCAGGCCTGTCTAACGATTTCCGGCATCGATCCCCCTGGCGCGCACGGCCTCGGCGTGGCCGCGCAGGCCCTCCGCCTCGGCCAGCGCAATCGCCTGCGGGCCCAGCCGGCGCAATCCGTCCGCCGTGTATTGCTGTACGGTAATCACTTTCAAGTAGTCCATCACGCTCAATCCGCCCCGCTGCCGGGCCAGGCCACCGGTAGGCAGCGTATGGTTCGGCCCTGACACATAATCGCCCATGGGCTGCGGCGAATGCTTTCCGATAAACACAGACCCTGCGCTGCGCACCCAGTCCAGATCTTCCGCCGCATCCACCGTGAGATGTTCGGGGGCCAGACGGTTCACGATGGCCTGGGCCTCGGCCGCCGAAGCAGCGACGATGGCCACGCCGTTGGCCGCAATGGCCTGCTTCGCGATGGGGTTGCCCTTCACCCGGTCATGCACCCGGCGGACCACCTGGCGCGCGAGATCCTCCCGGGTGGTGACAAAGATCGCGAGCGCATCCGGATCGTGCTCCGCCTGGGCCGCCAGATCCGCGGCGATTCCCTCCGGATCGCCGCGCTCGCTGCAAACCACAATCTCCGTGGGGCCGGCCAGCATGTCGATTCCGCAGTCGAAGGACACCATCCTCTTGGCCGCGGTGACAAATCGGTTCCCCGGTCCCACCACCTTATCCACGCGCGGCACGCTTTCCGTGCCATAGGCCAGCGCGGCCACCGCCTGCGCGCCGCCGATGCGATAGAAGGTCCGGATGTCCAGCATCGCCGCCGCAGCCAGCGTCTCCTTCGCCGGATGCGGCGAAGCCACGGCGATCCTCTCCACCCCGGCCACCTGCGCTGGAATCACCGTCATCAGCATCGTCGAGGGCAACGGATACCTGCCTCCCGGGACATAACATCCGACGGAGGCGATGGGCCGGATGCGCTGGCCTCTGGTAAGCCCGCCAGTTGTCTCGCTCCACTCCTTCGGCATCTGGCGCCGGGCGAAGGAGCGGATATTTTTCGCCGCCGACTCCATCGCCCTCCGCAGAGCCGGGGAGAGCGCGCGTCGAGCCTCCTCCATTTCTTCGCGATCGACGGCGAAGGCCTGCCGGGGAGCAAGACCATCGAACCGGGCCGAGTAGCGCCGCAGCGCCCGGTCTCCTCCCCTGCGAACCGCGCGGACAATCTCCTCCACCACCGGAATGGCCTGCGCCGACCCGCCGGCGCCTCTGTGCTCCAGGCTCTCCAGCAGACGCTGCGCCCGCCACGAGCCGCGCCCCCCGGTCCTTGCCAGCTTCATCCTGCTTCCCTTCTCAGTAAACGATCTTGTTCAGCGGATATTCCACAATCCCCGCCGCTCCCGCGTTCTTCAGCTTCGGGACTACGTCCCGCAACACGCTCTCCTCCAGCACCGTATTCACCGCGACCCAGCCCGATTCGCTCAAGGCGGAGACGGTGGGTGAATTGAGAGAAGGGAGCAACGCCAGGATTTGCTCCAGATCCTTCTTTGGCGCGTTCATCATCAGCCCCACCCGGCCCCGAGCCGCGATTGCGCCGTTGAGCATAAGGGCGAGGTTATCGATCTTCTGCTTCTTCCATGGATCCTGGTAGGCGCGCGGATTGGCGATCAGATGTGTCTCGCTTTCCATAACCGTGTCGAGGATGCGCAAGCGGTTGGCGCGCAGCGAGCTGCCCGTCTCCGTAATTTCCACAATGGCGTCGGCCAGGGTCGGCGGCTTCACTTCGGTGGCGCCCCAACTGAATTCGACCTTCACCGGGACCTTTTTTCGCTCGAAGTATTGCCGGGTCACCTCCACCAGCTCCGTGGCGATCACCTTGCCGGCCAGATCCTCCGCCTTTTCGTAAGGGGAGTTTTCCGGAACCGCCAGGACCCAGCGAACCTTGGTCCGCGTCTGCTTGGAATAGGTGAGGCTGGTCACGCTGGTCAGGTTGCGCCCGCTCTCCACCACCCAGTCGATGCCGGTGAGGCCGGCGTCCAGCACGCCCTTGTCCACATACCGCGCCATCTCCTGCGCGCGAATCAGCATGCACTCGATCTCCGGGTCGTCGATCGAAGGAAAGTAGGAGCGTCCGTTGGCGTAAATTCTCCAGCCGGCTCGCTCAAAGAGAGCGACGGTCGCCTCCTGCAGGCTGCCCTTTGGAATTCCCAGCATGAGCTTTTCCGCCATCATCTCGCCTCGGCCTTCTCCGCCGTCGCCAGCGGGAGATTCTTCGTGAAACAGCTCACCGTGCCCTCATGGCAGACAAGTCCATCCCCTTCCACCTCCACGCGGAAGAGCATCGCGTCCTGGTCGCAGTCGGTGCTGGCATCCACCACGCGCAGGCGGTTGCCGCTGCTTTCGCCCTTCATCCAAAGCTTCTTCCGGGTTCGGCTCCAGAAGGTCACATATCCGGTCTCCAGAGTCTTGCGATAGGAGTCCTCGTTCAAAAACCCCAGCATCAGCATCCGCCCGCTGCGCGCATCCTGCACGATCCCGGGAACCAGTCCGTCCATCTTCGCGAAATCGATCTTTACGGATTCAGTCATCTCCGTACTCCCATGGTCCTTTCTCAAAGGTCTTAAAACGCAGAAAAGCCCGCCGGCGCTGTGCGTCGGCGGGCTTTTCTCGATCCTGATTTCCAGGCCTGCTATAGGCCGAAACCATCCGCCGACACACTCACCCCGTGGTGATGCTGGAAGCGCCGATGGTGTGCGCGGACTCGCATTGCTACTAAAAAGCTAACTGCCCGCGCCCTCGCTGTCAACCCGCCCGCCACCTCCGACGCGGCTCGATCGTGCGGTCCACCGATCACGCCGCCGGGCAGGCATTTCACCGGGCTCGCCGCACCATGGAGGAGTTGCGGCGCACCACTTTGGTACCATCTCCTCGCCGGCCGATCCGTCTGGGCGCCCGCAGGCCGTCGTTGGCAAGAGACCGGCCTCATATGGAGGAACACTCGCGAGCGATGGCTCTGCCCGGCGCGCATCTCCTGCTGTACGCAATCGTAGCGGGGAGCATCTCGCTCATGCTGATTCGCCCCCGCAATATCCCGGAGGCCTGGTGGGTGGGCTCCGGCGCCCTGCTGCTGGTGGCCTTCCGGTTCATTTCTCCCTCCGCGGCCGCGCGCGCCATAGCCGGCGGCTCCGACGTCTACTTCTTTCTGCTGGGCATGATGCTGCTCTCCGGGCTGGGCCGCGAGCATGGGGTCTTTCACTGGGTATCCTCAAAAGCGGTGCGCGGCGCGCGCGGCCGGTCTTCGCGCCTCTTTCTGCTGGTCTACGCGGCCGGAGCCGCGGTCACCGCCTGCCTGTCCAACGATGCAACCGCCGTAGTTCTCACCCCGGCCATTCTGGCGGCGGTGCGCAAGGCGAAGGCCGCGCCGCTGCCCTATCTGTTCGCCTGCGCCATGATCGCCAACGCGGCCTCGTTTGTGCTCCCGATATCCAATCCGGCGAACCTGGTGGTCTTCCACCGGACCATGCCTCCTCTGGCGCGCTGGCTGGCGGCCTTCGAGCTCCCTTCCATCCTTTCCATTGTCGTTACCTATCTTGTCCTCAGGCTCTACTTCCGTTCCAGCCTGCGGGCCGCGGTGGAGCTGGAGGTGGAGGATGCGCGCCTGACGCCCGCCGGAAAGCTCGTGCTCTGTGGCCTGGGGCTGGTCGTGGCCCTGCTGCTGACCGTCTCCGCGCTGCGATGGAACCTCGGACTTCCCACCTGCATGGCGGCGCTGCTGCTGGTTGCGGTGCTGTGCGGCAAAGAGCGGACCAGCCCCGCTCCTCTCGCCGGGGAGATAAGCTGGGCCACGCTCGCGCTGGTCGCCGGGCTCTTCGTGATGGTGCGCGCGGCAGAGAATTACGGCGCTCTCGGCTATACGCAGGCCGCGCTGGCCTGGCTCCGCGGCCGGGCGCCCGGTTCTGGGGCCTTGGCCACCGCCTTCGGCGTGGGAGCCGCAAACAACCTGGTCAATAACCTGCCGCTCGGACTCCTGGCCGGAACCACGCTGCGCGCTGCGGGCGTCCACGGGCTGCTGGCGAACGCCACGCTGATCGGAGTCGATCTGGGCCCGAATCTGTCGGTGACCGGCTCCCTGGCAACCGTTCTTTGGCTGATCGCCTTGAGGAGGGAAGGCCTCCACGTGAGCGCCGCGGATTTTCTGAAGGCCGGCCTGCTGGCCATGCCCGCAGCGATTCTGGCCTCGGTCGGCGGATTGCTGTTTCTGCACGCCGTCTTCGGGATCTGACCGGAGTCGCGAACGCGTAAGGTGTGCTCGGCGCGGAATGAACGGAGTGGATTGATTTCCCCGGGAAAACACCCTTCGAACGGAGCTTCAATCCTTCACAGCGCTCCGGAGAGGCTTTGACCCTGCTGCCTGGGCGGCGCCGTTGAGCCGCGGATGACCAGCTCGGCGGCCAGCAAGTGATTTTGTCCGCGAAAAGCTTCTTTCGCCTGCGAGCCCGGCCCCTGGGATCGAAGCTCGTGGGATCGAACCTCCAGGGATCGCAGAATGTATTCGGCCGCGTATTCCCCCATCTCCAGCATCGGCTGGCGGACGGTGGTAAGGCCGGGACTGCTCAGAGCCGCCGCGGGGATGTCGTCAAAACCGATTACCGAGCAGTGCCCGGGAACCTGACGTCCCGCCTCAGTCAAAGCGCGGATGGCTCCGTAGGCGCTGATGTCGTCGAAGGCCAACAGAGCGGTAAAGCATTCTCCAGACTCCAGCAGGCCGATGGTAAGCCGCCGACTGCATTCGAAGCTGGACATGAAATCGGAGGTCTCCGGCAGGCTCTGCGTGAGTTTCGGATGCAGGCGCAGGTGATGCTCCCGCGCAAAACGCCTCACTCCCTTCCAGCGGAAGCGCGTATCCGCCAGGCGGCGGGGGCCGCGGATAAAAGCGATCTGGCGATGCCCGAGTTCGTAGAGATGCCGCATGGCCGCGTATCCGCCGGTTTCGTTGTCGGCCGACACCGAGTGGATCCGGGACGATTGTAAGCCGCGGCCCACCACAAAGTTCGGCAGACTGTGAGCGCTGACCTGCTCCAGAATCTCCATTTTGAACAGGAGCCAGTTGGCCACCGTGATGAGCCCTTCCACCCGCCGCTCCAGCATCATTTTGACGTACCGCTCCACCTGGTTCGGCTGGTTGTGCGCGTCCATAATGATCGGTAGATAGGGAGTCTGCATCAGCTTCCGTTCGATTCCCTGCAGGATCAGGGTGCAGAAGGGGTCCGCCAGATCCACCACCAGAACTCCGACGGTGTGGCTCCGCCGGCTGCGCAGGGAGCGGGCAAAGACATCGGGACGATAATCGAGACGCTCGGCCGTTTCGCGAATCTTCTGCTTCGTTTGCGCCGCCACATATCGTGAAAGCGGCGCCTCATTCAGCACGATCGAGACGGTGGAGGACGAGAAGCCGCTGGCTTTGGCGACATCGCTGAGGGTCAGCCTCCGGGAGTGCGGCCGGACGCCTTTCATCCGATCCTCCCGCCGCTGGATGCCGCCGCGCCTGCGTGGATCGCAGGACTCGGACATCGCGTCGACAGGATGCGGCGATGGATGTTTGTCATCGGGAAGATGCCGCGAATCCTCTCCGGCGCCCTTGCCTGCCGGCCAGCTATGCCGCAAGCCCCGGCCATGCATAATATCCAAGCAAAATTACCACACCGCGCTCTCGCTGGGCCAGCGCATTCCCGATCCGGGAAACCGCCGACGCCCGGGATGAGAGCCGCGATTCAAGCGGGGCTGAGCGGCTTTTCCCGGGCCGCTCCGTGTGGGCGCAGGCCGGACGCGCGGGCATCGGCAACCGCCATGGCATCGGAGATGCGCCCTAGTTTGTTGCGCAATCGATCTGTCGCCGGGATAAGCTCCCATTGCTTGCGCGCGAGGTGACGATCCGGCCCATAGGTTTCACCTATCGCGCTGAACGCGCGGGCGGCGAAGGCCGGGGAATGCGGAGGCCGGCGCGCCAGGCGTCGTCGGCCTCCGGCTTCAGCCGCGCATCGAGGAATCGGAGCCGTGCTGCTTGACCATCTTGTTGTAAATACCCAACAGCAGAAAGGGCGCCGCCCAATGTCCGACGTACAGCGCATCCTCGCGCTTTCCCGCGGCCTTCAAGGCGAGGGAGGCGAGGATGGAACACAGGGCCGCGCCGAGAAACAGGCTGGTCGGCAGACGGGAGGAATGAGACTCCAGGGTAGCCGTGAATTGATCTTCGGCGATGTCGCCGCTGCGCACTCGATGATCCGCCATGGAAGTTCTCCTTTTTGGGACGTATCGTTGCGGGAGCCTTCCGCTCCGCAGCCTGAATTCCGGACTCGTTGCATGCGGGAGGGCGTTTGCCAACGGCCCCAGCCCGCCAGTCGCCGCGAGGGCGTCGCCAGAATACGGGATCCGGCGCCTCGCGCCGATGCATCGCCGCATCTCTGAACATCCCCTTCGACTCATGGGATGCCGGCTGGCCGGCGGGTGTTTTGCGAAGACCCGAACTTTACTCCACCTTCGCCGGAAACCGCCGCCGACGGCCTCCCGATTGCCGCCTGGCTTCACGCGACTTTGAAGGGCGCCAGGGAAGGCGAAGTTTCTCTTTACGGCCTGCAATCTTCCGCCGTATATTCAAACCCTCCTATGATTCGATTTCTCGGAACGGCGATTGGCGCTCTGGCGGGGCTCGCCTTTGGCGGTTTTCTGAACCTGTGCCTGAGCCGCTGGACAGCGGGCGAAGGCGTCTCCGACCGGCCCGGGCGCTGCCCGCACTGCGGGCGCGAACCGGCGTGGTGGGAGGATGTGCCTCTGGCGAGCTGGCTGCTGCTGCGCGGCCGTTGCCGGGGCTGCCACGCCTGGATCGGATGGCGCTATCCGATTGTCGAGCTTGCGGTGGGCTCCACCTGGGCCATAGCCGCCTGGCAGACGATGCCCGCTCTGTACCTGCCGGGGTGGACGCGCATCAGCATTTTCGACGCCCTGGTCTTCGGCGCAGTGAAAATGCTGCTCTGCTGGCTGCTCATCGGCCTCGCGGTTCTGGATGCCGAACGTCACTGGCTTCCGGATTGGCTTACCTTGGGCGGCGCCGCGCTGGGCCTTCCGGTGACGATCATGCGCCTCGCGGTGCACTGGATTTGGGAATGGCTGCCGGTCCACTGGAGCATGGATAGCGGACTGGCCGGCCACCCGGCATATGTCTACGATGTCGCGATCCGATGGCTCATCGGCCTGGTCGCCGCTCCGTCTCTCTTCGTGCTCGCGCGGGGGATTTACCGGCAGCTCCGGCGCCGCGAGGGTATGGACCTTGGCCACACCAAATTAGTGCTTCTGCTGGCGGTATGGCTTGGGCTATCGCACACGGTGCTTGCGCTGATCCTGGCCGTGTTCCTGGGGGCCGCGGGAGCGCTGGTTGTGCTTGCGGCGCGGTCCATGATAAAGGCCAGCAGCGGTTGGGAGGTCGCCAAGCTCCCGCTGGGCGCTTTTCTTTGTATCGGCGGGATCGTGAGCGGCCTGTGGGGTGGGCCGATCATCGTCGCCTACCTGCGCTGGTGCGGCTTCGTTGTCTGACGCTCTGTTTCGGAGGAACGCGAGGCCACCCCGTCTCTCCAAGCTGGGCGGACGGAAGCGCCGCTTCCGCACCGCTCCGGATGGGGTTCTGCGCCGCACACTCCGAACTCCGTACGCCTCGGGGAGCGTCGACCCGGCGGTCAGGGTTGGGCAGGCTTGGCTTCGGGCACCTTGACCACATAGATGACGAAGGATCGCGAATGACCCAGCCCAGATCGCAGGGGAAAGGCCTGGTGGGGCGTGCGCGGCGGAATGTAGAAAGTATCGCCCTCTTTGAGAACCTGCTTGGCTCCACCCTGGATCGACGCTCCCACGTATTCTCCATCCGCAATCGCCTTCATGTCGCGGATGGTTCCTCCGGTCTCCAGAATGCAGCTTCCCTTCAGCACGACAAAAACGTCGGACCAATGCTCATGGTATTCGGCTTGCCCGTTCCGCACCCGCACGGAAAGCAGCGCGCGATAATTGGGAAAGGACTGGAGGGTGGCCGTCGCCACGCCTGTGCTCGAGGCTCTGGCCTCAACATTGAGGTTCTGCGCCTTCGCCTTCAGGGAGGCAGCCGATTCAAAAATCGCGGGCTTGGCCGGCTCAGCCGCCCGCGCCGGCATCAGGCCTGACCCGGACAGAAGGATCAGCAACACCAAGGTCTTCTTCATTCGGTCTCCTTCAGAAAAGGCCGCCCGGCAAACGGCCCGGACAGGCGGGGCGCCGCCCCTCTTGCAACAAGCTATAGCGAAAGGAAAGGGACGGCAAATCGCGCAGGCTCGCCGTCCGCGGGGCACCCGAGCGCAGCGTCGGCGCTCCGGCGCTCGCGCCGGATTCTTTCGTTTCTCCGCTCATGTGGCGAATCAGAAATTCGTTACAGAACAACCACAGATCCTTCGACTCCGTTTGGCCCAAAAGCCGGCCAAACTCCGCTCAGGATGACAGTTCCTTTGTTATGCGAACTTCCGACTCAAGGCGCTAGAAGGCGTACAGATCGACATACTCGTGCGCCGGCATCTCCTCCAGCGCGGAGGAATCGACAACAGCCGCCAGGATTCTGCTTTGCCTCTCGGCCGGAAACCGGCGCGCCAGATTGCGCTTGAACTTCGCCTCCAGCAGCGGAACGCCTTCCCCGCGTCGGCGGCGGTGACCGACGGGGTATTCAACCGTCTCTTCCAGCGCGGTTCCGTCGGCTAGCTCCACGCGCAGCGAATTGGCGATCGATCGCTTTTCCGGGTCATGGTAGTCCCGCGAAAATCGAGGTTCCTCGATGATTTCCATCCGGGCTCGCAGCGCGTCGATGCGAGGATCGGCGGCCACGCCCTCCTCGTAATCCGCAGCCGTCAACCGGCCAAAGAGCAGCGGAATGGCGACCATGTACTGGATGCAGTGATCGCGGTCCGCAGGATTGTTCAAAGGCCCCTTTTTGTCGATAATGCGCAGACAGGCCTGCTGCGTTCGGATGGTGATTTTGCGAATGGAGGCGGCGGATTGGCCCGCTGCCTGGAGTTTCCCGTGGATGCACAGCGCGGCCTCCACCGCCGTCTGCGCGTGAAATTCCGCCGGAAAGCTGACCTTGAAGAGAATGTTCTCCATCACGTAGGAGCCGTAAGGTCTCTGAAACAGAAACTCGCGGCCTTGGAACGAGACGTCGTAAAACCCCCAGGTCTTCGCCGTGAGCGCGGTTGGGTAACCCATCTCGCCGGCCCTGGCGAGGAGCGCCAGTCGAACGGCCCGGCTGGTGGCGTCGGCCGCGGCCCAGCTCTTTCGCGATCCGGTATTGGGCGCATGGCGGTAGGTGCGCAGGCTCTGTCCATCCACCCAGGCCAGCGAGAGCGCGGCGATGCATGCCTCCCGGTTCAGGCCGAGCAGTTCGGAGACCACCGCCGTCGAGGCGACCTTCACCAGGATCACATGGTCGAGTCCGACGCGATTGAAGGAGTTCTCCAGCGCGAGGCAGCCCTGAATCTCATAGGCTTTGATCATCGCGGTGAGCACCCGCCGCATCGGCAGGGTCGGCCTGCCCTCCGCCGCGGCGGTGCGCGAAAGCCAATCGGCCACGGCGAGAATGCCGCCAAGATTGTCCGAAGGATGCCCCCACTCGGCGGCCAGCCATGTGTCGTTGAAGTCCAGCCAGCGGATCATGGTCCCGATATTGAAGGCGGCCTGCACGGGATCGAGTTGAAAACCGGTTCCCGGAACCTTCGCTCCATTCGCCATCCCGGCGCCCGGAACCACCGGCCCCAGCAGCCGGGCGCACGCGGGATACTCGAGCGCCTCCAGGCCGCAGCCCAGAGCATCCATCAGGCAGAGACGCGCCGTCCGGTAGGCGAGCTCGCTGCGGACCTGATACGAAAGAACGTAATCGACAATGTCCGTCATCGCCCGGTCGGGCGCGATCCTCTTTGATGCGATCTGGTCCGGAGCGGCCTTCGGATCGCCGTCGGGGTTGGCCATGGATTCCTCGTCTGACTGGCCGCCGCAAGCGGCCGGAAATCACGCCCGCTCGTTGAGGGCCGCGAATTTCCGATTCCCGGGCCCCACGTAGAGGGCCGCGGGGCGGATGATTTTGCCGTCGATGCGCTGCTCGACGATGTGCGCGCTCCAGCCCGAGGTGCGCGCGATGACGAACAGCGGAGTAAACATCGAGGCGGGAACTCCCATTCTGCAATAGCTCACGGCGCTGTACCAGTCGAGGTTGGGAAACATCTTCTTCGAGTCCCACATCGCCGTTTCGATCCTCTCGGCGACGTCAAACAGAGCCATGTCCCCGGCTTCGCGGGAAAGCTGCCGGGCGACCTCCTTGATCACCCGGCTGCGTGGATCCGAGACGGTGTACACGGGATGTCCGAAGCCGATGATGACCTCTTTGGCCTCCACCCGGCGGCGAATATCCTGCTCCGCCTCCTCCGGATCGGCATAGCGCTCCAGAATCTCCAGGGCCACTTCGTTGGCCCCTCCGTGCTTCGGACCACGGAGCGCGCCAATCGCTCCGGCCACGCAGGAATAGAGATCGGAGCCCGTTCCGGCGATGACCCGCGCGGCGAAGGTGGAGGCGTTGAACTCGTGCTCGGCGTACAGAATCAGGCTGGTGTGCATCGCGCGGACCCAGAGCGGCGAGGGATCGGCGCCGTGCAGCAGGCGGAGGAAATGCGCGCCGATGGAGTCCTCCCCGGTCTCCACGTCGATGCGCCGGCCGCTCCACGCGAAGTGGCGCCAATAGAGAAGCATGGACCCCAGGGACGCGATCAGCCGGTCCGCGATCGCGCGGGCGCCCGCCTGGCTATGATCGTCCCTTTCCGGAAGCACGCAGCCCAGAGCGGAGACGCCGGTGCGCATCACGTCCATCGGGTGAGCGGAGGCGGGCAACTGCTCGAGCGCCGCCTTCACCGCGGCCGGCAGCCCGCGCAGGGCCTTGAGACGGGCCTTGTAACCGGCCAACTCGGCCCCATTGGGCAGCTCGCCGTGGATCAGCAGATAGGCGATCTCCTCGAACTCGCAGGCGTTGGCGATATCCAGGATGTCGTAACCGCGATAGTGCAGATCGTTGCCGCTTCGGCCCACGCTGCACAGGGCCGTGCTGCCGGCGATCGCCCCGGAGAGGGCGACGGACTTTTTCGGCTTCCATGCCGGCGGCTGCTCAGCCGGCGAGGTCTCATTCATGGCGTGCATCTTCTCCCATCCGGCTCTGTCTAAAGCCTATTCCTCTTCGCAAACAGCTCATCGAGCTTTCGCTCATAGTCTCGGTAACCCAAAAAGCGATACATCTCGTCGCGCGTCTGCATCGCCGGAAGGACGCTCCTCTGCGTGCCCTCGGCGCGAATCGTCTCATACACCCGGAGCGCCGCCGCATTCATCGCGCGATAGGCCGCGCAGCAATACAGCACGATATCCACGCCGGCCGAGGCCAGTTCCTCCGTGCTGAACAGAGGCGTCCGGCCGAACTCGGTGATGTTCGCCAGCACCGGAACGCGCACCGCGCTCTTGAACTTCGCGTACATGGAGAGCTCGGGAACGGCTTCGGCAAAGATCATGTCCGCTCCAGCCTCCACGTACGCGGCGCAGCGGTCGATCGCGGCATTCAACCCCTCGCCCGCCAAGGCATCGGTGCGGGCCATCAACACAAAGTCCGGATCGGTGCGGGCATCCGCCGCGGCCTTGATGCGGTCGGTCATCTCCTCCACCGGCACGACCTCTTTTCCCGGCCGGTGACCGCAGCGCTTCGCGCCCGCCTGATCCTCCAGATGCACCGCCGCCGCCCCGGCCCGCATCATGCTGCGAATGGTGCGGGATATGTTGAAGGCCGAGCCCCACCCTGTGTCGATATCCACCAGAAGGGGCAGCGAGGTGGCGTCCGCGATGCGCCGGACATCCACCAGAACGTCCTCCATGGTGCTGATTCCCAGGTCCGGCAGGCCCAGGGAGTTCGCGGCAACCCCGCCGCCGGAGACGTACAAAGCGCGAAAGCCGACGGCCTCGGCCATGCGGGCGGCATAGGCGGTGATGGCGCCCGCCACCTGCAGCGGCCTTTCCGCGGCAACCGCGTCGCGGAAGCTGCGTCCAGGGGATGGCCGCGCCGCTTCATCGATGGCCATGTTGCGCCCTCCCCTCTTGACGCCTGACTCAAAAGACGCCTTTCTACAATGTAGACCGGGGGCGCAGGGCAAGCGAATGGCTCGCTCCGGAGCGGGCCGTTCGGCGCGTTTTTCAGCCTTTCCCCAAGTCGCCCCGGAGCGCCTGGCTGAACAGATCTGCATATTCGCTTGCGGTGAGCGGAATCGGGTTGCCGCCGGCCGAGGGATCGGCCAACGCCATTTTGCCCACATCCGGAATGCGGTCGGAGGGCACGCCGATCTCGAGGAGCGTATGGGGAATGCCGAGCTGCCGGCGGAGTGCGAGCATCCATTGCAGCACAAGGTCGTAGCCGGAGCCGCGGCTCCCGACCGGGAGGCGCAGGACGCGAGCCAGATCCTCCATCTTCCCGGCGATCGCCTCCCGGTTGCGCACCATGCCATACGGCAGGAGGACGGCGTTCACAAGGCCGTGCTGCTTGTCATACAGGGCCCCC
>JAJYZK010000311.1 GCA_021799945.1 Acidobacteriota bacterium | reverse complement strand
CCAGGACATCTGTGCGGGAAGCACTGTGCCCAGAATCATCCGGAGCGCCAGGGTAAGAACGCCGCCCGCCAGCACGCCAAGGGCCCCTCCCAGCACGCAGAGGGTCACGGCCTCCAGCGTGAACTGGAACAGAATGTTGCTTCGCCTGGCGCCCAGCGCCTTGCGCACTCCTATCTCCCGCGTCCGCTCGGTGACGCTGACCAGCATGATGTTCATCACGCCCACGCCTCCCACCATCAGCCCCACGCTCGAGACCCCCACGAGGAAGATAAAGAGGCCGCCGGTCAGCGAATTCCAAAGAGCCAGCAGGCCGTCCGAGCTGAAAATGGCGAAGTTGTCCGGCTGGTCGGCGCGGACCTTGCGCCGGCGGCGCAACAGCGCCCGAATCTCATCCTCGACGGCGTCCTTGTTCTTCGCATCGTCATATTTCACGCTGATCCAGTAGTCGAGAATTTCGGGGTGGATCTTGCGGAAGGTGAACAGCGGGAAGTGGGCCGAATTGTCGTCCGGATTGTCTCCGCCGCCGAAGACCTGCTTCTCCTTGGCCAGCACTCCGATGACGGTAAACAATTCGCCGTCGATCTCCACTTCCCTGCCCAGCGCCGACTCTTCGCCAAAGAGTTTCTCGGCCGTGCTGGCCCCCAGCACCACCACATTGGCCCGGCGTCTGGCCTCCTGCTCGGTAAAGTAACGTCCCTGGGTCAGGTCCAGGTCATACACCTTCGGCTGGTCTTCGGAGTCGCCTTCCAGGATCGTGTTCTGCACCTTGCGGTTCCGGTACTTCACCGCGATATCGCCCAGCAGGCCGCTCGGCGTCCGGTATTGCTGCGAGGCGTCCACGGCGAGAATATGGGGGAGCGCCCGCATGGCCTCGGCATCCTCGTAGGTGAGCTGCCTGCGGGCCAGCATCTCCGGCGTAGGCTGGGCCCCGAAGACGGGAAAGCGGAAGACCCAAAATACGTTGGAGCCCAAGGATCGCACCAGCTCGTTGACGTTTCCCGTCAGGCCATTGATCACCGAGGAGATCAGGATCACGGTGGTTACCCCGATCATGATGCCGAGCATGGTGAGGCCGGAGCGCAGCTTGTTGTGGCGCAGGGTGTCCATCGCCATGTGAATCGCCTCTTTGGCGTCGACAAGCTGCATGCTCACCCTTCCCAGCGCCCGTGCCTGCGCCCATGCCCGCGCTCATGTCTGATCGCAGGTCTCACTCGAGCCCCGGCGG
Organism: Acidobacteriota bacterium; assembly: GCA_021799945.1. GTDB lineage: Bacteria > Acidobacteriota > Terriglobia > Terriglobales > Acidobacteriaceae > PALSA-350. Next base: position 2,985 of record JAJYZK010000311.1, on the reverse strand, counting down.
CTTTCCCGCGTATCCGGCCGTTTTCAGCCCCTACATTTCGGAGCGCAGGGCGACGATGGGGTCCAGCCGCGCCGCCTTGCGCGCCGGATAGATTCCAAAAAAGATTCCAACCCCGGCGGCCGCAAACAGGCCCAGCAAGACCGGCCAGAATTCAATATCCGACGGGAAGCCCACCGCCAGGGTAATGACCTTGGCGAAGACAATGCCGCCCGCCACGCCCATCAGGCCGCCGACCAGCGACATGGTCGCCGACTCGATCAGGAACTGCAGGAGCACGTCGTCGCGGCGCGCGCCCAGGGCTTTGCGCAGGCCAATCTCCCGCGTGCGCTCGGTCACGCTCACCAGCATGATGTTCATGATGACGATGCCGCCCACCACCAGGGAGATGGCGGCGAGAGACACGAAGACCGCGGCGAAGCTCGAACTGATCCTTTGCCAGATGCCCACAAAGGTCTCATTGGTGTCGATCGAGAAGCTGTCCTCTGCGCCGGGCGCGTCGTGACGGCGCGCGCGCAGAATGGACCGCACCTCCCCGGAGGCCAGCGCCAGCGGGTCGCCGACGCCGCGGGAGCGGGCATAGATGGTCAGGCTCTGTTTGGATCCGTAGGTGTTGAGGTAGGTTGTCAGGGGAATCGCAACCCAGTTGTCCTGGCTCTGGCCCAGGGTCTTTCCTTTGCGCTCGCCGACGCCGATGATGACGTACTGGATTCCATCGACTCGCAGCTCCTTGCCGATCGGATCGTCGAGCCCGAACTGGTTATCGACGATATCGTACCCGATGATCGCCACCCGGCTGTGATGCGCATCATCCACCGGAGAAAACCCGCGGCCGCGATCGATATTGATGTTGTAGATGGGAGGCATGGTCCAGGTCCATCCCCGCACATCCGTATCGGAGCTGGAATGATTGCCGTAAACCACCTTGCCCTGCTGGTCGATCATGGCGCCGGTGGTCGCGCAGTCGCGGCATTTCCCGGCAACGTCCCGATAGTCGTCGAGCGTGAGATTGCGGCGCTTGTTATAGCGCTCGAGGTCGGCGTCGCTGAAGACCACGGCGGGCTGCTTCGCGGCGGTGAAGACATCGGCCCCATAGCCGTAGACCTTGGTGGCCACAAACCGGTTCGCGCCGTTCACCAGCGTGATCACCATGATGACCGCCGCGACCCCGATCATCACCCCCAGCAGAGTGAGGATCGAGCGAAGTTTGTTCGCCCACAGCGACTGCAGCGCAATTCTGACCGCTTCGGCGAATTCCAATTCCGCCACCCGCTTCCGTCACCTGCATTTATTCTAAGGCGGCTTGGAATCAACCGCCTCCCCCGACCGATAGGCCGTGCGCGTCGCCCCGGGCGGAGTCGAATGGATTCGAAGTCGCCTGAGTCTGAAATCCGATCGGGGGGTTCATTGCGTCTTAACAAATGGAGAATTGCCCGGCCGCATCGCGCACGCAGGCGGCGGCCGCGCTCCACGCGCATCAAGGGAATCCATTGAAATTGAGTCCATGGACAAGGAGAAACCGCCACATATGGAGGAGAAGCAATCGGAATGGGCAGGAGCATCGAGCGGCGCCCCGGGCGGCGGCGCAGCTCCCATCGAGAGCTATGCGGTCATCGGGGACTGCGAAACGGCGGCCCTGGTCGGAATGGATGGCTCCATGGATTGGCTCTGCTGGCCGCAGTTCGGCTCCGGAGCCTGTTTCGCCAAACTGCTGGGCTCTCGCAAGAACGGACTTTGGAAGGTGGCTCCGGAGGGCGAGGCGCTCGAGGTCTCCCGCCGGTACCGGAATCACACGCTGATTCTGGAAACCACGTTCAAAACCGCCGAGGGCGAGGTCGAGCTGATTGACTTCATGCCGATTCGCCACAGGAACTCCGACATCGTGCGCATTGTGCGCGGGGTGCGCGGAAAGGTGGCGATGAAGACGGAAATGGCGCTCCGCTTCGATTACGGCCTGACCGTCCCCTGGGTAACGGAGGAGGGGGGCTACCTGAAGGCGGTCGCCGGACCCCACATGGTGGTGCTGCGCACTCGGGTTCCCCTGATTGGGGAGTCGATGGAAACTATGGGGCGCTTTACCGTTCGCGCCGGCCAGTCCGTGTCATTTGTCATGACCTACGGCCCCTCCCACCTGAGCCCGCCGCGAGCGATCCACGCGCAGCGGGCTCTTGAGGAGACGCAGAGGTTCTGGGAAGAGTGGGCGGGTCGCTGCACCTACGACGGCCCCTATCGCGACGCCGTCGAGCGATCGCTGATCACGCTGAAAGCTCTCACCTACCGGCCGACCGGCGGAATCGTCGCCGCGGCCACCACGTCTCTCCCCGAGCAGTTCGGCGGGAACAGGAATTGGGATTACCGCTATTGCTGGCTGCGGGATGCGACCTTCACCCTGCTGGCCCTGATGGGCTGCGGCTATTACGACGAGGCCGCGGCTTGGCGCGACTGGCTGCAGCGGGCGGTTGCGGGAAGTCCGGAGCAGGTGCAGACGCTCTACGGAGCGGGCGGCGAGCGCCATCTGCTGGAGTGGGAAATCCCGTGGCTCAGCGGGTACGGAGACGCCCGGCCGGTGCGCATCGGCAACGCCGCCTCGGCCCAGCTTCAACTGGATATCTACGGCGAAATCATGGACGCCTTCTTTCACGCCGCGGTCCACATGGATCCCTCCCGCTCTTGGGATCCCAGCCTGCCCTTCGCCCTGGTCGACCATTTGGCCGGGATTTGGCGGGAGCCGGACGAGGGAATCTGGGAGACCCGCGGCGGAGGCCGCCAACTGACCTATTCGAAGGTGATGGCGTGGGTGGCCTTCGACCGGGCCATCAAAATCGCCGGCCTGCTGCACGCCGGCGCGCCGGTGGAACGATGGCAGAGGCTGGGCGCCGGAATCCACCAGGAGGTGTGCGCGCGAGGATACAACGAAAAGCTCGGGAGTTTTGTCCAGGAATACGACTCCGAGCTGCTGGATGCCTCCCTGCTGCTGATCCCCATGGT
>JAJYZK010000310.1 GCA_021799945.1 Acidobacteriota bacterium | reverse complement strand
ATCGCTCTCTGCCTTCTTTTTCTGCTCCTGGTTTATTTGGCGCTGTTCGTCTCGTTCTGGTCTCTCTGCCGGATGTCGGCGGATACCGACCGTTTCGTTGCGAGACGCGCGAACGTGATTCCGTTCGAGCGCGGAATAGGGTAAGGGGTAGGGACCGGGCGCCGAAGACAGGCCGGAACGCGCGCGCGGCCCATCCGTTTGAAACTTTTTCCCCGGCAAGACGTTGCAGATGTGCGGTTTCCCCGGAAGTTTGAAGATCCCGACTCCCGATAGTTACTCCGCGGATCGAAAACCCGCCCACTATACTGGCGGAAGTCGACTTCAGAACCGATCGTTCTCGTTCCCCCCTTGGAATGAGCGTCTTCGGCAGAAGCTGCAAGACTCATTCGCACGAATCGAGCACGTGAGTGAATTGGCTTCGGGATAGGCTACCCTCCACCGTCATTTTCGCCACCGCGCTGTTGCTCGCCGCCTATGGCGCGGTGGAGCTCATTGCCGGGCGCGGGGCCGCCCCGCTCCTCTCGATCGCCGCCTGGGCCTGCGCCCTGGCGCTGCTGACGACCCTCTGCGTTCACTCCATCCTCCACGCTTCGCGGCAGAGCGCTGCGGAGATTGAAGTGCAGAAGGTCGCCCAGCTCCAGCGCAGCATCCTGGACTCGGCCGGACCGATGATTCTGGCTACCGATCTGGAAGGCAACCTGCCGATCTTCAATCCAGCCGCCGAACGGATGCTGGGTTATCGGGCCAGCGAGGCGCAGGGCCGGCTGAAGGCCGCGGATCTTTTTCCGGAGGGGGAGCTGGAGCGGGTGGGGCGTCTTCTGGTCTCCCGGCTGGAGCGGGCGCCGGTGATTGAAAGCGGCGTCTCCAGCGAGTTGAAGCATTACGTGCAGTACGTCACCAGTTTTCCCGCCAGCCGGGTTCGCGGCTTTGAAATCCTGTTTGTGCGCAAGGATGGCAGCCGGTTCCCCGCCATGGTTTACCTTTCCGCGGTCCGGGATAGCGAGGGCGCGCTGACCGGATTGCTGGCGATCGCCACCGATCTGACGGCGACCAAGCGGGCCGAACACGCGCTGCGGGAGAGCGAAGAGAGGTATCGCGACCTCTTCGAGAATTCTCAGGAAATGATCGCCACGCTGAGCCCGCGGGGCAAGTATCTCTACGTCAACCCGGCGTGGCAGGCCTGCTTTGGCAGGAGCGCCGCCGCCTTCGAGAGCCTGGTGAGCTTTGAGGCCGCATTTCCCGCGGAGATGCAGGCCGAGGCGCAGACGCTGTTCGAACGCGCGCTGCGCGGCGAGCGCATCGCCGGCGCGAATCTGCGCGTGCATGACGCCAACGGAATGTACCGCGAGCTGGAGGCCAGCCTGAGCTGCCGGCAGGACCGCTCGGAGCCGGTCTCCGTGCGGTGCATCTTCCGGGATGTCACCGCGCAGTATCAGCGCGAGCGCCGCTTGGCGATGCAGCTTGCCGTCAGCCAGGTGGTGGGAGAATCGGCGACCTCGGACGAGGCTCTGCCCGCGATGCTGGAGTGTCTGGGCGCCAATCTGGGAATCGACATGGCGGGCTTGTGGTTCGTCAGCAGCGACCAGTACACCCGGTATCTGGCCGGATGGTATGCCGCGGACCGCTCCTGCGAAGAGCTTCACCGCGACAGCATCGGGCGGGTGCTGGAGAAGGGAAAGGATCTGCCCGGCCGGATCTGGGCCGGAGAGAGCCCTTTCTGGATTGAGGATCTCCAGCAGGAGAGGAACTTTCTGCGCGCCGCCGCGGCGAAGGCCGACGGCCTGGTGACCGGCTGGGGCGTTCCCGTGCGCGTCGGTAACCAGGTGATCGCGGTCGTCGAGTTCTTCAGCCGGCAGAGGCAGCGGGCGGACCGGGAGATGATGGCCACGGTGGAGACGGTCTGCGCGTCGATCGGCCAGTTCATGGCGCGCTCGGCGCAGGAAAGCCGGCTGGAGGAGCTGAACCGCCAGAAGGAGTCGATTTTGAACTCGGTCGCCGACGGCATCTTCGGCACCGATTCGAACGGGCGGATCGTCTTTGTCAATCCCGCCGCTGCGGATATGCTCGGCGCGCAGACCTTCGATCTCATCGGCCGCACGGTCCATTCGGTGGTGCACGAGGAGCGCAAGGATCCGGAGAGGTGCTCGGACCAGTGCCGGACGCGGCGCGCCTTTCTGGCGCGGGAAGGCAGCAGCGGACAGGACGAGTTCTATCGCCGGGATGGAAGCTCGTTTCCGGTGGAGTTTTCGCTCACCCCGATGGTGGAGCACAAAATCGCCGTGGGCAGCGTTCTCAGCTTCCGCGACATCAGCCAGAGGTACGCTCTGGATCGGATGAAGGATGAATTCGTTTCCACCGTAAGTCATGAGCTTCGCACCCCGCTGACCTCCATTCGCGGGGCCCTGGGGCTGCTTTCCGCCGGTCTTCTGGGAGAGATGGGCGAGCGCGCCTCCAACCTGCTGCGCATCGCGGTGAGCAACTCCGACCGGCTGGTTCGATTGATCAACGACATCCTCGATCTGGAGCGAATGCAGTCGGGGCGGGCGCTGCTCACCTATCGCATCTGCTGCCTGGAGGAGTTGGCGAAGCAGGCCATCGACGCCATGACCCCGATGGCCGAGGCCGCCAAGGTGCAACTGCTTCTGGACGCCGCTCCCACCCCGGTCGAGGCCGATCCGGACCGCCTGCAGCAGGTGATGACCAACCTGCTCAGCAACGCCATCAAGTTCTCTCCGCCCTATTCGCAGGTGAGGGTCACGCTGGACCGGCTGCTGGATGGGGTGACCTTGAGCGTGATCGATCATGGGCGTGGAATTCCGAAGGATAAGCTGGAGTCGATCTTCGATCGGTTCCAGCAAGTCGATGCCTCCGATTCACGGCAGAAGGGCGGCACCGGATTGGGACTCGCCATCTGCCGCACCATCATGCAGCAGCACGGCGGCAGGATCTGGGCGGAGCGCAATGCGGAGCGCGGATCGACGTTTCGCCTGTTTCTGCCCACTTTGCTGCAGGAGTCAAAGGAGCCGCGCCCAAACGGCGACGCTTCCGCCGTCGCCGTGCGGTCCTCCATCCTGATCTGCGACGAAAATCCCGAGTCCCGCGGCCCCCTCGCCGCCCGGCTTCGTCAACATGGATATGCGGTGCTGGAGGCGGCGACCGGCGATGACGCGATCGTCATCGCGCGGCGGATGCCGATCGACGCCATTCTTCTCGATCTGAGCCTGCCCGGGCTGCATTGCTGGGAGACGCTGCGCCTTCTCCAGGACGATCCCCGGACCGCTTCTGTCCCCGTTGTGGCGCTTAGCGCCCAGGGACTGGGAGAGGAGGCGCGCGAACACGTCCTGCAGGAGAGCAGCCCCGAGACCCTGGCGTTCATGTCTCACGTCGACCCCAAGTCGAGCCAACAGTGCGATGGGCTGCGGGTAGCGACCAGCGCCTTTGCGAAGGCGCTCTGGCGCAGCCTCAACTCGAATCTGAGCCATGCACCAGGCGTAGTACGCGACCACCTTATGGCCACCGGGCTGTGTCACCACCAGCACTCGGGTCGTTCCCTGGTTCATGGATTGTCTCGCAATCTGTCTCAGCCACTGCGTCTGCTCAGTTGAGCGGCACTCAAAGTCTGCCACATCATGAGTCGACTGCAGGAGATGTGGCGCATCGTATCGCGCGCTCACTGCGTGAACGGGGACGGTCTCTCCATCAGGCTGCGAAGCCCCGGCAGATCCCTAGCCGGCCGCCGGTTGAGTTCTTCCCAGGCTAGCAGGGTTCGATCATCCAACTGAAACGTCTGTCTGTCCGCAAGCACACGTCGCGCGGCATCGCAAGCGTGCGCCACGACAAAGGTGGTTAGGTCGGCGCCTGTTACGTCAACAGCACGTTCAAGGAGAGAGCGTTCCTCCGGTGTAGTGCGAAGCTCCAGCCTGCGATTGCGTCGACGCAACTCCTGAGGCATGAGCAACAACTCCCTTGCCGTACATTGTACGTCCAAACGCCATCGCGTGCAACGCGCGACTCTACCCGACCCACCTCGGCCGTCGAACCCGCCTTCCTGCAAACTCACAAGGGCGGTGTCGAAACTCGCCCTTCCTGCCCAGCTGCCCCGCGCCGCGCGCTTCACCAACGGCGACCAGGCTCTGCGCTAGGCCGCCGTTGCCATTCTGCGCGCAGAACTGCGACCCTGTTGCATCGCCGGCTACAGCCACCCGCCGCTC
>JAJYZK010000309.1 GCA_021799945.1 Acidobacteriota bacterium | reverse complement strand
TGCCCCCACCAATATAAAGTTTGTCCCAGTTGAAAGTCGCGGCCGTCTGCTCGATCGCTTCCTTCAGGAATTTGTTCCAGCGCTTTTTTCCATATCTTTTCAGGCCGCGCTCACCCAGAAAGTCTTCATAGGTCTTCTTCCGCCAGGGGTGGTGGCCGAGTTCCAGGCCGGGACAGAGCTGTCCGTCGGTGAAGAGAGCCGAACCCATGCCGGTGCCCAGGGTGATCACCAGCTCGACGCCCTCGCCCTTGATCGCCGCGTAGCCCTGCACCGCGCAGTCGTTGGCGACGCGCACCGGCTTGCGCCACATCCGCTCCATCGTCTGCTGCAGCGGAAATCCAATCCATCCAGGGTCGAGGTTTGCGGCCGTCAGCGTCCTGCCTCGCTTGATGACGCCGGGAAAGCCGGCGGAGACCCGGTCGAAGCGCGGTAAACCCTTCTGCATCGCGGTGAGTGTTTTGAGCACCGCCTGCGGCGTCGCCGGTTGTGGCGTCGGCAGCCGAACCCGGTCGCTGACAGGCTGGCCGTCAGAACCCAGGAGCATGATTTTCACCCCGGTTCCGCCGATATCAATCGCCAGCGTCACCATGCCCCTGTCCGCTTTGACCGAGGATCGCTTTGCCGGCCCCCCGGCGGTTTTCTTTTTGGCCATTTCTCCCTCGTCTCCTCTCCCCTGGAATGAATTCCGCTGGACCGAATCACCGCGATTCCACTTACCGCTTCTCTCCGGGTCGCGCGGCCGGGGCGCCGGCGATCCGACCGTCGGCCGCGCCGCGGAGATGTCCGGTTCGATAGCCGGCCTGCTCCGCCTCCACCTTCGCCCGCCGCACCGCGCGCTGCCTTTCGGCAATTTGTTTCGACGAGAGCGAGGGCGGCTTGGTTTGCGATCGTTCCGCGCCGCTCGCCCTGCTGGAATTCGGGATCTGCGGGTTTTGGCCGCCGCCGTTCCCGGATTCCGGAGCGGTTTTCGGCCGGACCTTGCGGGCGGCGTTTGCGCCTCCGCGCCGGCCGCCGCTTGCTCCAGCCAGAGCGGGGAACTGCATCCACCAGACCATCTGTTCGTGCAGCTCCCGGTTAAAGTAAGTCTCTCCCTCCACCTGGTGCACGCCGAGCAGCCAGATCCCGTCGCCATCGCTCCACACCCGCGCCGGAATTCCGGCGGTCAGGCCGGAATCGCCAGCCGCATCCGCCGCAGCCAAAAAGGCGAGGCGCAGGCGAGCCGCAGCCCGCCAGCCAACATCGGTGGAGCCGCCCTCAGAACCGCCCTGGGGGCTCGCAGCCCGCGCCAGCGTCTCGCGCAGGCGGAGACGATCGAAGATCTCAAGAGAGATGGCGTTTACGTCCGGGACGGGACCTCCCGGTGCGCCCTCCGGCCACGCCCCGACGATTGCTTCCGCCGAGGCGCTTATCAGGCACCACCCCAGCGCGGAAGCCCAAACCGGCCGCCAGTCCGCCGGCAGGCCGCCCGTCTGCTGCTCCCCGGCGACTCCCCCGGCCGGGAGCACCGACGCCGCCGGATCGCCCTGAGCGATGGAGGCATGCCGATCCGCCAGCCCGCATACTCCCTCAATCCGGCGGTGAAGCGCCGCTTCGAATTCCACCGACCTGGGCGCGAAGCCGGCGCTCCGTCCGAGCACTTTGCGGCCGTACGCACTCGCAAGCTGCTCAAAGAATGCCCCGCTTCGCTCCATCAGTCCACCTTGGGCATGCAGGCTCTGCGCGCGGTCTCTCACCGCCGCGAAGGCGTCCAGGATCTCCGCGCCGAGGGCCGCGCCCAGTGCTCCATACAGAGGCTCCAATTCGAAGCGCAGCAATGCCTCGTCCAGGTTCGGGACGCCCCGCCCGCCCAGGACGTCGCAGAATCGATCCCAGGGCCATTGTTCGCTTGGCCGCAGCTCCCGCCAGTCGAGAAAGACGTGGCACTGATAGGCGCGCAGCTCAACGGATAAACCCTGGGTGGCCAGCGCGCCGCTGCGCGCCAGGTACTCCAGTCCGCTCATGGAGTCGCGAAAGGCCAGAATCACCCCATCGTCATTCGGAAGGCTGAGCGCTCCCGCCAGCGAATCCCGCCGGGACCGACCGAGGCTCTTGTCCGCAAAGCTGGCGGAGTGATGCAGCGTTCCCCGCGTTTCGGCGTATTTGTTGTGGTAGACGACCAGAGACCTCTGATCCCCGCGCCGGTTCGAGTAGGCGAAGACATTCTCGTCCACCGTTCCGCTCTCCGTGTACAGGTCGAACAGGCGGAAGTCCTGGCTTTCGGCAAAGAGCCAACGCCGCTCGAGCAGCGGGGCGATCTGCCGCTCATGCCGCGCGACGAGCCAGGGAACCGGCTCCTCGCGCATGCGGGGATGGCGGAACTCCATGCCGTACTTTTCCGTGAACCCCTCGATCTGCCCGTGCCCGAACATGGGCAGGCCCGGCAGGGTGGCCATGACGGCGGCAACCCCGAAACACTTGTCGCCATCGCCGAACTGATCGATCGCCGTGCGCTCGTCCGGATTGCTCATGAAGTTCACATAGCGCTTGAGGATATCGGGATCGAATTCGATCGTGTTTTTTATGACCGAGCGGTACTTCGCATTGTCCTCATCGCGCAGCATATGCATGAAGGCGCTGTTGTACACCCGATGCATGCCCAGAGTGCGGACGAAGTAACCCTCCATCAGCCAGAAGGCCTCGGCCAGCAGCAGGGTGCCCGGCACTTCCTGCGCAACCCGGTCCACCACCTCCCGCCAGAATTCGTGGGGCATGGCCGCGTCGAATTGTTCCCGGGTGAGGCTGTACTCCGCGCGCGAAGGGATTCCGCCGCCGGTCCCGGCAATCGGATACCAGAGGCGCTGAAAGTGCCGCTTGGCCAGGGTCATGGCGGCGTCGAAGCGGATGATCGGAAAAAGCCGCGCCACGTGCAGAATGGTCTGGATCACCTGCTCGCGCGCTTCGGCGTTGAGATAGTCGATCTGGGCCGTGTCGTTCCAGGGAAAGCTGGTCCCGTCGTTCCCGTGATAGATGTAACGGACGCCGCCGGTCCAGCGGTCGCGCCGCCGAAAGACCACGGCGGCGTCGGTTTGCTCGTAGTAGTGGTCGTCGATCTTGATCTCGACCCGTCCGTCCCGGGAGAGATCGGGTCCCTCGAAACGGTAGGAGGGATACGGGCAGTCGTCCCGTCCCATAAACCAGTTCGGATGCTCGATCACCCAATTCGAATCGATCCCCATGTGGTTGGGAACCATGTCGCTGGCCAGACGAATTCCATGAGCCAGAGCCCGGCCGCGCAGATTGCGGTAGGCCTCGTCTCCCCCGAGATCGGCGGCGATCCGGTAGCCGTGGAGCGAATAGGCGGAGGCGACAGCGTCGTGGTTGCCGCACAGTTTCTTGATGCTCTCCGAGGCCGCGCTCCTCTCCCAAACCCCGATCAGCCACAGAGCGTTGATGCCGCGGCGTTGGATCAGGGCCAGCTCTTCATCCGGAACGTGGTCGAGGCGGTGGATGTGCCATCCGTGTTTGCGCGAGAGCTGCTCCAGCCAGACGTAGGTGCTTTTGGCCAGCAGCACGGTGGTCGGCATCCAATCCTGGTCCGGGCTGAAGCGCTCCGCCTCATGGGCCGAATCGGCGAGAGATGGACCGTGTGAACCGGGGAGGCTCCAGGGAAACTGCTGTCGGCGCGCCAGGGTCTCCGCGGTGGGCGGATGGAAGCGCATCCAGATCGCGATCTCCTCCTCTTTCAGGATGTCCAGCGCAAGCAGGATCCGGTTCAGCAGATCGCCGAGAATCTCGCCCCACTTCTCGCGGATGAAGGCAAGCTGGCCGCTTAAAGAATCCGGAGAGGCCAGCGCCGGCTGGCGCAGCAGATCGATCAGGTTCTGGCGGTCTCGGCCGATGCGCGGTCGGGTCTCAAAGAATTCGCGCAGCCCCCCGGCCACCTCTCGATATGGAGTGGCCTTGGAAAGCTCCTCGTCACGGAAGAGCTCGGAAAAAACGGCGAAGGCCGGGTTCTGATTCGCCATCCACAGCATGGTCAACTCTTCCAGGGCGGCCGCGCGGTGAGGAATGCCGTCCGTCTCGGTGCGGAGCCACTGGGCGGCGCTCAAGCCGCCGCGGTAGACCTCCGTCGAGGGAAAGCGTTCGACGAAGCCCCGCAGCGCGGCGTCGAGCGCCTCGGCGCCCATGCGCCCTTCAAACCAGGCCAGCGCATCGGTCATCGCCCGGGGGTCCAGCCGGGTCCGGTAG